>JAEZBP010000084.1 GCA_023427125.1 Pseudomonadota bacterium
ACCCAAGACGCGCCGCAAGCGCTCGCTCGCCGTCCCGAGCAACGCGCCCGGTATCGCCCGACGAGATCCGTGCGGCGAGTTTCAGACGAACCGGGCCTCAGCTGGGCAGGGAAGAAGCGACGGGACACAGGACGAAGGCGCGCAGTCAGTGGCCGACGCGCACTCGTCGGTGCACGAGCCTCGGTCTTCCTCGCAGCCCTCGGGGGCGCACGCGCCGGCGACGCAGCTCTCTCCCGCGGGGCAGGTCACGCCGCGACAGCTGCGGGTGATGAGGACCGTCACCGAGCGATCTTCTCGGTGCTGGACCTGCACGGTGCGCCGCACCACCTCGCGATGATCGCCGCCGAGCAGCCGCACGGTGAGCCTCCGCTCCTCGGAGGGCGCGAGGCCCACCAGCTCCGCGACGCGCCTCCCCAGGAAGAAGTCGTCTCCCCGCTGTGCGGGCGCCTCGCGCACCACGTCGGGACCCTCGAGCCCGACCTCGACACGCGAGAACTCCACGCCCGGCACCAGATCGGTGCGCAGGTCGACGTAGAGCGAGACCGTGGGCGCGTTGCACGCGAGCAGCGACAGACAAACGAGCGAGCGGAGCGCGTTCATGGCGGGCGACATAGTCGACCGCCCCGATCGCGTGCGCAACGGGGTCACAGTCGCTCCGGGGGACCCGTCCCTGCGGGACTCTCGCCCGAGCCGAGCACCTCGGACGGCTCCTGCGACGCCGAGGATCCACGGCGGTGGGGTCGCTGAGCCGATCTGGACGCTGGCTCGTCGAGCGACGAGCCGAGCCCTCGGACCGATCCCGTGAACGACGGTTGGTCGGCATGACGAATCAGCGCAGATCCGATACTCTCGCCCTCGCGATCGAATCGATCGGATCGCGGCGGAGGACGGATCATGAGGCGACGCGCTCCCCAGCTGCTCCTGACGTCGGCGGCCGTGCTGGTCATGTCGGCCGGTTGCGAAGATGGCCGCGCTCCGCGCGGTGACGCCGGGGGCGAGCTCGGCGCCGAGTGCACCGGCTCCTCCGATTGCGTGAGCGGCATCTGCATCGTCGCAAGTGGCCGCTGCACGATGCCCTGCAGCAGCGACCTGTCCTGCCCGAGCGATTGGCGCTGCGGCGACGTCGAGGGGGTCCAGGCGTGCGTTTGCCAGCCCTCGCCCGAGGTCTGCAATGGGCGGGACGACGACTGCGATGCCCGAGCCGACGAGGGCACGGGGGCCGAGGTCGGCTGCGCGATCGGGGAGCTGTGCAGCGACGGCGCCTGCTCGTGCGCCCCGGCCAACATGTGCGGCGGCGCCTGCGTGGATATTCAGGCCGACCCGCTTCACTGCGGGAGCTGCGGGACCGTGTGTCCGTCGGGGCGGTGCGCGGCGGGTGCCTGCTGCGAGAGCGCGGTCGATCTCCTCTTCGTGGTCGACAACACGAATTCCATCGCGGAGGAGCAGGCCGGCTTCGCCGACGAGCTCCCGTGGCTGGTCTCCGTGCTCACGACGGGCGATCTGAACCAGGACGGCGACGCGAGTGACCCGGGAGACTTCGTGCCCATCACGGACCTGCACGTCGGAGTCGTCACGACGGACATGGGGGTCGGTGGCTTCGTGGTCCCGACATGCGATCAGCGCGATTTCGGCGACGATGGCGTCTTGCGGACCCGGGGCAACACGGCGCTACCGAGCTGCGCCGCGACATATCCGTCGTTCCTCCGTTACCAAGGCACCGATGCGTCAGGGTTCGCGAACGACGCGGCATGCCTCGTCGGCGCGGGCACCGGTGGCTGCGGGTTCCCGCAGTCGCTCGAGGCGGCGCTGAAGGCTCTGTCACCAGCCGCGCCGACCGCGTGGACCGCGCCGGGGTTTACGCCACCTGTCTTTCACGGCGGGACGCGCGGTCACGCAGACGGCGCCAACGCAGGCTTTCTCCGCCCCGGCTCCACGCTCGCGATCGTGGTGCTCAGCGACTCGGATGACTGCTCTGCGGAGGACGTCGAGCTCTTCGACCCGGGCAGCGCCACCTACGGCTCGACCGATCTCAACCTTCGCTGCTCCACCCACGCGGACACGGCGCTCCATCCGATCAGCCGCTTCGTCGACGGGCTGCTGTCGCTTCGGCAGGGGCCCGGCCGGGTCGTCTTCGTACCCATCGTCGGCATCCCCTCGGACCTGGCGGCGGCCCCGGGGGAGCCCACCTCGTACGCAGCGTTGATCAGCGACGATCTGAACATTCGAGATGATCGCATGGAGGAGCGCATCGACCCGAGCATGCCCAACCGCCTGGTTCCGAGCTGCAATGTACCGGGGATCGGCCTCGCCTTTCCGCCCGTTCGCCTCGTGAGGGCGGCCCAAGGGCTCGAAGCGCGGGGCGCCGGGGTGTCAGTGCAGTCGATCTGCACGGACAGCATGCGAGCGCCCTTCGAGGCGCTCGTCCGCACGCTCACCGATCCGAGTCGCAGCTGCAATTGACGCGATCCGGCGCCGCCCGCCCGGTGTTGGGGTTGCCTCCTCGCGCACCCCGCGTGCCCCACGCGGCTACGGATCCCGCGTCCGTCGTCACGTGATCGCGCGAGCATTCGGTCCCCTCCCGCTCGCGGGAGCGGAAGGCGCTTCGTCCAGCCCTCCCCCGACCCCTCCAAGCGGGAGGGGAGACCTCGCGTGATCCTCATTTGAGAGACAGATCGCGCGAGTGCTCGGTCCCCCTCCCGCTCGCGGGAGGTTAGGGGAGGGTGCTGCGGAAGGCGCGCCGCCAAGCGGATCGAAGGCGCGGAGACGACCGCGCAGTCGTTTCTTGAGGTGGAGGGGGTGACAGTCCCTGAGAAGGTCTGGCAGACTGTTCGGCGTCGGTGGTGGCAAGTTGTTGGGGCCGCGTCACCGGCGAACGCCGTCGCCCGTCGCGGCGTGCGTCACGCATTTGCTGAAGGGAGAAGCAAACCATGCCCGAGAATCCGACTCATCCGTTCGCGGCGCGCCCGCCCGACCCCGAGGAGGTGGCGACCGCCTACGAGGCGATCAAGCCGGAGCTCGACGCGCTCCAGCCGAATCTGGTCGGCCGGGTGACGACCGACATCCCGACTGCGGTCTCGCTCATGCTGGGCGCGAAGCCCACGTTGGAGGCCCTGATCTCCGCGCTCGAGAGCCTGCTGAAGGATGCGCCGATCATCCCGATCCAGCGGATCGAGCAGCGCGCGCTCGCCCTCCTCTACACGGAGATCCAGTTCGTTCCCAAGGGCGACGAGAACCTCCAGGCCAACCTCGATGAAGCGCAGGAGCTTCGCGCCCAGCTCCTCGCGGCGGCGGACGCACACGTCATGTTCGGCCAGATGAACGGCGCGGCCGTGGCCAAGATCCGCGAAGGCGCCGGCCACCTCGACCGCGCCAAAGACCTCATCGCCCTCGCCGGCCTCTTTCGGGCGGCGTGGCCGGTGATCGCCACGCAGACCCAGGCCACGCCGGAGAAGGTCGAGCGCGCGTCCGTGCTCGGCACCGTCCTCATCGCGCAGCTCGGCGGCAAGACACTCGGAACCGGCGGCGCCGGCGTCAACTGGGCCGATCAGCGCAATCGCGCCTTCCGCTTGTTCATGAACGACTACGACGCGATCCGTCGCGCCGTCGAGTACCTCCGCTACTACGAGAAGGACGCCGCCGACTTCCTGCCGATCCTCCATCGCCGCAGCACCAAGAGCTCGGAGTCCACTGACAGCGAGTCCACCGAGGACGCCGCGAACGACCTCGACTCCCTCACCACGGGACGCACCGACGTCGAGGAGACCGAGTAGCGACCCGGAGGAGCTTGTACATGGTCAGAATACAGCCGCACGGTAGGACGACCTTGTACAAGCTCCCGAAAACCGCCGGCGACCTCCGGGAGCTTGTACAAGCTCCCGAAAACAGCCACACGGTAACCCGAGCTTGTACAAGCTCATCCGAAACAGCCGCACGGTAATAGGAGCTTGTACAAGCTCCACCAGAACAGCCGCACGGTAGTTCGAGCTTGTACAAGCTCGTTCGTTCCGCCGTGGACTTGAACGAGCTTGTACAAGCTCCCCCAGCCGCGGAGCGCCGCCTCGAAGATCAGCGCGCGGGTCCATGAGCGGCGTGAGGTGCGCGTTCGAGACACGGGCGCCCGGACGGATCCCTCGACGCGACCGCTACGGTCGGGGCGATTGACGCTCGAGACGAGGCGATGCTCCCATGCCGGCATGACCACACGGCGCACGCGGAAGTCGTCGGACGACACGAGCACCCCGTCAGGCGGTGCGCCCCTCGAGGGCCCTGTCGGTGAAGCGCTGTCGGCCTTCGACGCGAACGACGTGAGCGTCTGGGATGCCCTCTTGCATGGCATCGCGGAGCTCGATCGAGCCCGCGTGGCGCAGCTCCGGGAGGCAGGGACCGTGGCTGGCGCCGACGCCATCATGGCGCACCTCCACGAGCGCGAGCTGCGCGCGCCGCTGCTCCTCGATGCGCATTCCACGAAGTGTGATCGCCTGATCCTCCCCCTCGTGATCACCGGATCGCTCACGTGATCGGAGCGAGGTGACGGTGGGAGTCGCGATGATCAGTCCGTGTCCTTGGTGTCAGTCTTTCGTCGAGATGGTCCCTTGAGCTGGACCTTGTACGCGTTGTGGACGAGGCGGTCCAAAATCGCGTCAGCCAGCGTCGGGTCGCCGATCCACTCGTGCCAGGTTCGGATGGGCAACTGGCTCGTGACGACGGTGGAGCGCTTGCCGTATCGGTCCTCGAGGACCTCGAGGAGGTCGTGTCGCTGGGTCTCGTCGAGGTGACCGAGGCCGAGGTCGTCGAGGATGAGCAGGTCCATCTTCGCCATCCTCAGGAGCTTGCGCGCGTAGGAGCCCTCGGCCTTCGCGACGCGCAGCTCCTCGAAGAGGCGGGGGACCCGGCGGTAGAGGACGGTCAGGCCCTGCCGACACGCCATCTGCCCGAGCGCGCAGGCGAGGTAGCTCTTGCCCACTCCGGTGGCGCCGCTGACGAGCACGTTGAGGCGCTCGCCAAGCCATGCTCCGGTCGCCAGCTGTCGGACGGTCGTAGCCGGTAGGCCGCGCTCCGGCCCGCTCTGCAGATCCTCCATGCACGCGTCGGAGATCCGCAGCTCTGCTTGCCTGAGCAGGCGCGCCAGGCGGCGGTTGTCGCGGGCTCGGTGCTCGGCCTCGACCAAGAGCCCGAAGCGCTCGCCGAAGTCGAGCTCGCGCAGCTTCGGGTCCTTCTCCTGCTGCTCCCACGCCATCGCCATCACGGCCAGGCGCAGGGCGTAGAGCTTCTCCATCGTCGGTTCACGCAGCATCCTGATCCTCCTCGTCGTCATCGCCCGCGAAGTAGTCGGCTCCGCGGACCTGGTCGTGTTCGATCGCCGGCGCGCTCGGCGGCGAGGCCGACGACATCGGCGCCTGATCGAGGCCGAGACGCAGGATGCGCTCGACGCTCTTGTACGAGACGCGCTCGAAGGCGAGCACGCGACGGCACGCCTCCTCGATGCGCGCGCGCTCGTACTTCTCTTCGAGCTTGCGCACGCCGTAGCCCGAGCGGCGCCGCGTCGAGCCGGCGAAGTTGTGTGCCGGATCGAGCAGCCGCTGCATCAGCTCGGTGGTCGACTCGCCCACCTCGCGCGCCCACTGCATCAGCCGGTCACGCGTCCCCTCGAAGACCGCCTGATGGTTCGGAGGACGGTGCCGCGGGTCGGTCGTCGACTGGTAGGGCGTGTCGTCGCGCCGGTGCGACGCCACCCGACGGCCATGCCGGTACACCTCGACCATCGTGGCCGTGAGCCGGACCTCGACCTCCTGCCCGATCAGCTCGAAGGGCACGGAGTACCAGTGCCGCTGCACGTCCACGTGATAGTCCTCGTGCACCCGCGCCTTCCTCCACTCGGCCGGCTCGAAGCCGTCCGACGGCAGCGGCATCAGCGCGGGCTGGTCGACGCGCTCGAAGAGCTCGCGCCGGCTCACACCGCCGAGACTCTTCATCGGCCGCGCGTTCAGCTCCTCGAGCAGCTCGCGGATGCGCGCATTGAGCGCCTCGATCGAGAAGAACGTCTCGTCGCGCAGCCGGGCCAAGATCCAGCGCTGCGCCACCAGCACGCCCGCCTCCACCTTCGCTTTGTCGCGAGGCTTGCGCGGCCGCGCCGGGATCACCGCCGTGCCGAAGTGACGACCGAGGTCTTCGTAGGTCCGCTGAAGCTCGGGCTCGTGCCGGTGGGGCTGGCTCACCGCCGCGCGCAGCTGATCGGGCACCAGCGTGCGCGGCACCCCTCCGAGGTACGAAAGCGCTCGCACATGCGCGCCGATCCAGTCCGCCGTCCGCTGCGTCGCGACCGCCTCGACGTACGTAAAGTTCGACGCGCCCATCACCGCGACGAACAGCTCCACATCCCGCGCCTCGCCCGTCGACGGATCCACCACCGACGGCCGCTTGCCGGAGAAGTCCACGAACAGGACCTCGCCTCCGCTGTAGTGCTGGCGCAGCACCGGACCGCGCTTGGTTCGCCACTGCTGATAGCGCCGGCAGAAGGCCGAATACCCCAGCGCCTCCTCGCCCTGCTCGGCTCGGTATTCCTGGTGCAGCAGCTCGAGCGTGACGCCGACACGACGAAGCTCGCGATGGATCCATCTCGGGTCCGGCTCGACGAACGCCGCAGCACGCGCGGCGATCGGGTACAGCCGAGCCTCGAGCTCCTCGTGCCCCAGGTCCGCCGCCGCCTCGTACGTCAGCTCCGACGCGAGCGCGCGCTCCGTCGTCCGCGACACCGCACCCGTGCTCACGCCCAGCGCCGCCGACGTCTCCCGGACCGTCAGTCCGAGAATCCAGC
>JAEZBP010000115.1 GCA_023427125.1 Pseudomonadota bacterium
AACCAGGCCTGCGTCCAGCTCCCCTCGGCCGACGCGAGCGCGGGCGCGCCGGCCTACTGGATCGTGGAGCTGGTCGCGAGCAGCCGAGGCGCGGAGACGACGAGCCCGCTGCGCGTGCACCTCACCCAGCTCGGCCCCCGCCGCTACCGCGTCGTCGGCCTCGAGCGCGAGGAGCGCTGAAAGACTGTCGCGAAATCGGACCGAGCCCCGCAATCGAGCCGGGTCCGGCCGCAAGGCGGCGCGACGAGACGTACGACAGTACGTCGACGAGCGCCAACGCCGCGGACGGGCCCGGATCGGCCGCGGGGCGACGGGAGATTTTGCGACAGTCTTTGAGTTGGCTGCTCGCGGCGGGCGTGGCGTCACTCGGCTGCAGCGATCTCTGCGAGCCCTCGGAGGGCACGCTCTGCACGGTCGTCGGGACGGGCGAGGCGGGCTTCTCGGGCGACGGCGCCGACGCGCGCACGGCGAAGCTCTACACGCCGATGGACGTGAGCGTCGGGCCGGATGGGCGGCTCTTCGTCGTCGACTGGAACAACCATCGGGTTCGCGCGGTGGGGCAGGACCACATCATCGAGACCGTGGCGGGATCGGGCGACCTCGGCGACGGCCCGCCCGGGCCCGCGCTCGAGGCGGACTTCAACCACCCGACGAGCGTCACCTTCGACGATCGAGGGCGCATGTGGATCGCGGCCTGGCACAACAGCCGGATCCGCCGCGTCGATCTCGAGAGCGGCGTGATGGACGACATCTGCGGGACGGGCGGGCGCTCGTACGCCGGCGACGGCGGGCCCGCGACGCTGGCCGTGCTCGATCTGCCCGCAGGGATCGCGTTCGACGCTGACGACAACCTGATCGTCGTCGACCAAGCCAACCAGGTGCTCCGCCGCATCAACACCGACGGAACGATCGAGCGGATCGCGGGGCAGTGCATCGTCGACATGAGCGGCTGCGGGAGCGGCGACGCTCACGCCCAGTGCCCCGGCAGCGACAAGCTCTCGTGCGACATGGCGATGTGCGCGCGGCCGTGCATCGGCGCCTTCGGCGGCGACGGCGGCGACGCGATGCAGGCGCGCTTCTGGATGCCGACCGGGCAGGACGCCGACCCGGCGGGCCGCGTCGTCCTCGACGGCGAGGGCAACATCTTCCTCGCCGACACCGGCAACCACCGCATCCGGCGCATCGGCACCGACGGCGTCGTGACCACGATCGCGGGCACCGACACGCGCGGCTTCGCAGGCGACGGAGGTCCGGCGACGGAGGCCCAGCTCGACAGCCCGGTCGACGTCGACTTCGGATCCGACGGCACGCTCTACATCGCCGACACCGGCAACTCGTGCATCCGCGCGATCTCGCCCGACGGGATCATGAGCACCGTCGCCGGTGTGTGCGGCACGCGCGGTGATGCGACCGATGGCGAGCCCGCGACCGAGGGCCTGCTCTTTCGGCCCTACGGGATCGCCGTGCACGAAGATCTCCTCTACATCGCCGACACGCGGAACAACCGCGTCCGCGTGGTTGGGCTCGGCGAGTGATGCAGCTTCGCCTCGTGATCGCGGGGGTGATGGCGGCCGCGCTGAGCGGCTGCGCGGAGCCCGACTCCGGCGTCGATCCGCTCTTTCCCGAGAGCTACCAGACCGACTGGTCCATGGTGCACGGCTGCCGCCGGAGCATCGAGCACGACTTGTCGTACGTGCGGATCTGGGCGGATGAGGCGGCGGCCGCGCCCTACCAGGCGCGAGAGGGCACGCTGCCCGTGGGGAGCACCCTCTTGAAGGAGGAGTTCGACGACGAGGAATGCACCGACCTCATCGGCTTCACCCTCATGCGGCGCGAGGAGGGCTTCGCTCCCACGAGGGGCGACTGGCACTGGCAAGAGGTGACCTTCGATCGCGAGGTGGTGCTCGACGGCGCGGAGTTCACCTGCTTCCATTGCCATGCGGACTGCGGGGGGATGGACACCGCGTTCGACTGGACCTGCGCCGAGCCTTGATCTGCTGGACGGCCTGGGCGGCGCAGCCGATGATGGCCGGCCGTGACGACGACGCCGACGAAGCTCACGCCCTATCAGTGGCGCCTCTTCCTCTTCCTGAGCGTCGCCACGTTCTTCGAGGGCTACGACGCGCTCGCGCTCACGCAGATCCTCCCCGAGCTGCGCGCGCACTTCCAGGTGGGCGAGGGCGCGGCCGGCCTGATGGTCGCGTTCATCAATATCGGCTCGATCCTCGCGTACCTCTTGATCCGGAAGGCCGACCGCTGGGGACGCCGGCGCGTGCTCACGATCACCATCGCGGGCTACACGATCTTCTCGCTGCTGAGCGGGCTCGCGCCGAGCGTGTGGGCGTTCACCGCCTTCCAGCTCATCGCGCGCATCTTCCTGATCGGCGAGTGGGCGATCAGCATGGTCTACGCAGCCGAGGAGTTTCCGGCGGCGAAGCGCGGCCTGATGATCGGGCTCATCCAGGCGTTCTCCTCGCTCGGCGCGGTGGTCTGCGCGGGCGTCGTCCCGTTCCTCCTCGACACTCCCTGGGGCTGGCGCACGGTGTACTTCGTCGGGACCATCCCGCTCGTGCTCCTCGCGTTCGCGCGGCGCAGCCTCCGCGAGAGCACGCGCTTCGAGCAGCTCACGGTCACCGAGCGCGAGGCGGAGCGGCCTCTCTTCGCGATCTTCTCCACGCCCCACAAGAAGCGCATGCTGCAGCTCGCGCTGATCTGGGGCTGCACGTACGTGTGCACACAGACCGCGGTGACGTTCTGGAAGGAGTACGCCCAGGCGCCCGGCGCCGGCCCTCACCTCACGGACGGCGAGGTCGGCGCGGTCATCAGCATCGCCGCGCTCGGCGCGATGCCGCTCGTCTTCGCCTCGGGCTGGCTCCTCGATCGGGTCGGCCGGCGCATGGGCGCCGCGATCATCTTCACCGTGACGTCGGTGAGCTGCGTGGCGGCCTACACGCTCGAGAGCAACATCGTCCTGATGACGCTCGCGGTGCTCGGCGCCGTCTTCGGCGCGAGCGCGGTTCTGCCGGTGCTCAACGCGTACAACACCGAGCTCTTTCCGACGAGCCTCCGCAGCGACGCGTTCGCATGGTCGAATAACCTCTTGGGACGCATCGGCTACGTGATCGCACCGGCCATCGTCGGTCCCGCCGCCGCGGTGTGGGGCTGGGGACCGCCGGTGGCGCTCACCGCGCTCGGGCCGATGCTCGCGCTCGGCCTCATCCTCTGGCTCTTGCCCGAGACGAGCGGCCGCGAGCTCGAGGACACCGCGGCCATCTGAGCGCTCCAACGGAATCCTGAAGCGCGGCATCAC
>JAEZBP010000169.1 GCA_023427125.1 Pseudomonadota bacterium
CGACCGGCGTCGCTGGCGTCGCGCTCGCCGCAGACTGGGTGGGCCCTCGAGGCCTGCTCTTCGAAGCCTGCCTCGAGAGCGCGCGAGCGGCGGTCGCGTCGATCGCCACCGCCGCGCGCGCGGCCGCATGAGCTACACGCGCTCGATGATGGTGGCGACGCCCATGCCGCCGCCGATGCAGAGCGTGATGAGCGCGGTCGCGAGGCCGCGGCGCTCGAGCTCGTCGAGCGCGGTGCTGAGCAGCATCGCGCCCGTCGCGCCGAGCGGGTGACCGAGGGCGATCGCGCCGCCGTTCACGTTCACCTTCGCCGGATCGATCGAGAGGTTGCGGATCGTCTGGAGCGGGACGACCGCGAAGGCCTCGTTGATCTCCCAGAGGTCGATGTCCTTCGCCTCCATGCCGGCCTTCTTGAGCGCGCGCTCCGAAGCGGGCGTCGGGGCGGTCAGCATGATCACCGGCTCGGCGCCGGCGGTCGCCATCGCGCGGATCTTCGCGCGCGGCTGAAAGCCGTGCTGCTTCACGCCGGCGTCGCTCGCGAGGAGCACCGCGCACGCGCCGTCGACGATCCCGCTCGCGCTCCCGGCGGTGTGCACGTGCTGGATCGCCTTGATGTCCGGGTAGCGGATCAACGCGAGCTGATCGATGGTCTCGCCCTTGGGCCCCATCGGCATCGCGCCCATCTGCTCGAAGCTCGGCTTGAGCTGGCCGAGCCCCTCGAGCGTGGTGTCCGCCCGCGGGTGCTCGTCGGCCTCGAGCGCGACCTTACCGCTCGCCGGATCGACCACGGGGAAGAGGCTCTTGGCGAAGTGGCCCTCGGCGATCGCGACGGCGGCCTTCTGCTGCGAGTCGTACGCGAAACGATCGAGCTCCTCGCGGGTAAAGCCGTACTTGGTCGCGATCAGATCCGCGCTGATGCCCTGCGGGACCTGGATCACCTTCTTGCGCAGCTCCTGGTTGTGGCCGTCGATGCCGGCCTCGTCGGAGCCCATCGGCACCCGCGACATGCTCTCGACGCCGCCGCCGATCACCACGTCCTGCTGCGCGCTCATCACGCCCATCGCCGCGAAGTTCACGGCCTGGAGGCCCGAGCCGCAGAAGCGATTGAGGCTCACGCCCGTGACGTCCTCGGGCCAGCCCGCCGCGAGGATCGAGTTGCGCGCGATGCACGCGCCCTGCTCCTTGGCCTGCGAGACGGTGCCGAGCACCACGTCCTCGACGGACTCCGTGGCGAGGCCGCTCTTCTGCGCGAGGCGGTTGAGCGTCTGCGCCATCAGCTCCTGCGGGTGGATCCCGCTCAGCGCGCCCTTGTCACGCTTGCCACGCCCGCGAGGGGTCCGAACCGCGTCGATGATCCATGCGTTGCTCATAGCAGTCTCCTCACCAGCCCATGATCTTCGCGATCATGTACTTCATGACCTCGCTCGTCCCGCCGCCGATCCGGAAGAGCCGCTGATCGCGGAACGCGCGCGCGACCCAGAGCTCCTCGAGGTAGCCCATGCCGCCGTGGAACTGGACCGCGGTGTCGATCGCCTCGTTCGCCACGTCGCCGACGAAGAGCTTGCACATCGCGATCTTCTTCACGGTCTCGAAGGAGATCTCGCTCTTGTGCACGTAGCGCTCGCGGTTGAAGTCCTCGGCCGCCGAGTAGCAGAGCGCCTTGGCCGCCTCGGCCTTCGTGTAGAGGTCGGCGAACTTGTGCTTCCAGACCTCGCGCGCGAGGAGCGGCTTGCCGAACGCCTGGCGCTCGCGGCCGAACGCGATCGAGCGATCGAGCGCGCGGAACGCGCCGGCGAGCGCGCTCGTCGAGCCGATCAGGCGCTCGGACTGGAAGTTCTGCATCAGGTAGTAGAAGCCCTTGCCCTCCTCGCCGAGCAGGTAGCGCTGCGGGACGCGGCAGTCTTCGAAGAAGAGCTCGGCGGTGTCCGACGAGTGGTTGCCCATCTTGTCGAGCTTCCTGCTGACGCCGTAGCCCTTGGTGTCGGTCGGGAAGAGGATGATCGAGATGCCGCCATAGCCGGCGCTGGCGTCCGTCTTGACCAGCAGCGTCACGAAGTCGGCGCGGGTGCCGTTCGTAATGTAGGTCTTGCTGCCGTTGATGACGTAGTCGCCGCCATCTTTGACGGCGGTGGTGCGGATGCCCGCGACATCGGAGCCCGCGCCGGGCTCGCTCACGCCGAGCGCCGCGATGCGATCGCCGGCGAGGGCGGGCCGCAGGAACTCTTCCTTCTGCTCGCGCGTGCCGAGCTCGTTGATGCACGGCGTCGCCATGTCGCTCTGCACGAGGAGGCCCATCGTCACGCCGGCCATCTCGCAGCGGACGAGCTCCTCGCTCTTGGCGACGCTGAACCAGTAGTCGCCGCCGCCGCCGCCGACCTCCTCGGGGTAGTGCGCGCCGAGGATCCCGAGCTCGCCGGCCTTCTTGAAGACCCAGCTCGGGAAGAGCTTGTCCCGCTCCCACTCCTCCACGTGCGGCGCGAGCTCCTTCTCGGCGAACGCGCGCACTTGCTTGCGAAAAAGGTCGTGCTCTTCCGTGTACGGGCTGGGCATCGCGGGGCTCCTCCGTTCCTGAACGGCTATTCACTTAGTCGTCCGCGCCCACGATGGCAAGCGCGGGCGCGCGCGGAGCGCCGCGCGAGCCGTCAGCTGGGACCCGCTCCGACGCTCACTCCTCGGCGGAGGAGATGCCGTACTTCTTCATCAGCTTTCGGAAGTACTTGCGATCGATCTCGGCCTCGCGCGCCGCGTGGCTGATGTTGCCCTTGTTCTTCTTGAGGAGCCCCGCGATGTAGTCGGCCTCGAAGGACGACACCCAGTGCTCCTTCGCGTCCTTGAACGTCCCGCCGAGCAGCTCGGCCCGCACCTCCGGCAGCGAGATCGACGGGCTCGTCTCCGAGGACGCCGCCCACGAAGCTCCGAGCTCCCCCGGCGCCCGCGGGTGCGCGATGTGGTCCGGCAGATCCCCGAGCTCGACCAGATCCCCCTCCGCGAAGCTCACCGCCCGCTCCACCACGTTGTGCAGCTCGCGCACGTTGCCGGGCCAGTCGTACTGCTTGAGCCGCTCGAGCACCGCCGGCGCGAAGCCCGCGACCTTCTTCCCGCCGAGCCGATCGCGGTTGAAGCTCCCCTGCGAGAGGAAGTGCCGCGCGAGCAGCTCGACGTCGCCGGTGCGCTCGCGCAGCGGCGGCAAGGACAGCCGCACCACCGTGAGCCGGTAGAAGAGGTCCTCGCGGAAGCGCCCCGCGCGCACCTCCTCCTCGAGATCGCGGTTGGTCGCCGCGACGATGCGCACGTCGACCTTCAGCGGCTTCACGCTCCCGATGCGCTTGACCTCGCGCTGCTCGAGCACGCGCAGGAGCTTAGGCTGCAGATCGAGCGCGAGCTCGCCGAGCTCGTCGAGGAAGACCGTGCCGCCGTTCGCGAGCTCGAAGACGCCCTGGCGCGTCGCGATCGCGCCGGTGAACGAGCCCTTCTCGTGCCCGAAGAGCTCGCTCTCGATCAGGTTCTCCGGGACCGCGCCGCAGTCGAAGACCATGAAGGGTCCGTCGCGCCGCCGCGACTGCTGGTGCAGCGTGCGGGCGACCACCTCCTTGCCGGTGCCGGTCTCGCCCTCGATCACGACCGTGGCGTCGGTCGGCGCGATCTTCTCGAGGATCGCGTAGATCTCGCGCATCCCCCGGTTGCGCCCGATGATGTCCCCGAAGCGCTCGCGGTCCGACGGAACGATGCGGAGCTTCTCGTCGATCGGCTGGAACTTGATGTCGCTCGTGCCGAGCGTGATCGTACACCCCTCGTGGAGGAAGGCCTCGCGGATGCGCACGCGGTTGACGAACGTGCCGTTCGTCGAGCCGACGTCGGCGATCATGTACTGATCGCCCTCGCGAAAGATCTTGCAGTGGTTGCGGCTGACGGTCTCGTCGTCGAGGACGAGATCGTTGTCCTCCATCGCGCCCATGTGCACGACGTCCTGCTCGAAGACGTACTCCTTCAGCGCGTCGCCCCGCATCATGGCGAGCTTGCAGCGCCGCAGCGTGATCGTGGTCGGGCGACCGTCGATGTACGTGATCTTCGTCGCCGGGGCGGCCGCGCCTGAGTCCGGAGGCGATCCCATGGGACGGCGACCCTAGCGCGTGCAGTGATCTAGGGTCAACGATCCCCAGCAGCAGATCGGCCGGAAACTCGGGCGGATCACTCGGCCGCGGGGGGCTCCGCGGGGGGCGTGATCGTCGGCGTCTCCGGCCCGCTCTCGCCCTCGTGGCCGTCGCCGTCCTCGCGCTCCGGCGGGTCGAGGCGGATCATGCGCAAGAGATCGTAGCTCGGCTCGACGCCGTGCTCGCGTCGCAGCCGCGTCACGAGGTCCTCGAGCCCGCCCTGGCGGCGCTCGCGCCAGAGGCGCAGGCGGATGCTCGGGCTGGCCTCCGCGAGCGAGCGGTGCTCGGCCGGGCGCGAGCCGGTCAGCTTCACGATGCTCCAGCGCTCGCCGACCTGCACCGGCTCCGAGACGTCGCCGGTCTCGGCCAGCGCGAAGGCGGCCGTCGCCAGGGCCTCGGCGATCGCCGGATCCGAGGGCGTCCGCGAGTGACCCTCGCGGTCGAAGTAGCGGAGATCGCCGCCGCGGAGGCGCGTCTCGGGGTCGAGGCTGTGCTCGCGCGCGAGATCGCGGAAGCCCCGGGCGTCGGCCTCGCGCACCCGCGCCATCAGCCGCTCGGCGTCGGCGCGGGTCGCCACCTGGATGTGCGCCGCCCGCCGCAGCTCCTCGCGCGAGAACTCCTCCGGGTGCGCCTCGTAGAACGCCTGCACGTCCGCGGCGGGGATGCTCTCGGGCGTGATTTGCTCGTCGAAGTCGCGCCGGATCAGCTGCTGGACGGCGTTCTGCTTCGCGACGCGCCGGACCTCGGGGTCCTCGTCGACGTCGGCGCGCTCGGCCGCGCGGGCGAGCAGCTCGAAGCGCACCATGCCCTCGACCATCTCGCGGAGCTTGGCCGGGTCGCGGTAGCGCACCCGCAAGAACGGCGACTGCTGGTTGACCGCGTCCTCGACGTCACCGACCGTGATGCGCGCGTCGCCGACCTTCGCCACGACCTTGGCGCGGCGGGCGCGATCCTCGGGGCTGAGCTCCACGGCCGGGGTGGGCGGCGCGACCGGATCGCCCTCGTCTTCCTGGGCCAGCGCGGCCGCGCCGAGGCCGGCCGAGATCAGGGCGGAGAGGAGGGTGAGGAGGAGCGCTCGCTGCATGGGCAGGTCTTTCCACGGCCCTTCGGCGGGGTCAACAGTTGCCGCGGGGCTCAGAACCCGTAGGAGACGGCGCCGCCGAAGAAGAAGTTGTAGAGGCCATAGCCCCCATCGATGCGGATCTGCACCTGTCGGATCGGCTTGATGCGAACCGCCAGGTGGGGCAGCGAGATCCAGGGGAAGATGACCGGGACCTGGCCGGTGTCGCCGCTCGCGGAGTCGCGGCTCGTCCAGTTGGGCTCGGTGCAGTTGTAGTGGCCGCCCGAGTTGGCCCAGCACGGATCGGGCGCCGGGGGCTCGCAGTAGCCGCCGGTGCCGGCCTGGCCGGGGCCTTGGCAGGCCTGCCAGTCACCAGCACCGTCCGACGACTCGTAGGCCTCGGTGCGGGTCAGGCCGCCGTAGACGAAGCCGAAGCCGAGGTCGAAGCCGAGCTCGAACGCCAGCCAGTCGGTGATCGGGAACGACCACATGAACTCGGCGTTCACGAAGACCACGCCCATGTGGGCCTGGATGAGCTCGGTGTCGGTGCGCGGGTCGCCGAGCGCGCGGAAGTAGCCGCTCGCCTCCGCGTTGTTCCACCAGACGTTGGCGATGACGTTGAAGTCGTTCTTGCGCCAGTTGAACGTGAGGCCGACGCCGGGGTTGCTGCCGTCGATCCCGCCGTCGACGAAGAGCTGCTGGATGAAGCCCGGGATGACGACGTGGCGGTAGAACGCGCCGACGAAGAAGTAGTCGGTGTTCGCCTCCTCGTGCGGGTCGTTGGCGTCGCGGACGGTGAGCGGCGTGCTCGGCGCCGGCCCCGAGTAGTCTCCGTCGGTCGACGCCGCGGCGGCCTCCTCGTCCTGCGACTGCGCCGAGGCGAGCCCCACGCCGAGCGCGAGCGAGAGTGCGATCGTCAATCCAAGCGTGCGCGCCATAGCTCCTCCAAGCGCCGCGACCGCGGCCGGAGGCGATCCTACCTCGCATCGCGGCGTTCCTGAAAGCCGACCGCGAGGACGCCGTGCGTCAGCTCAGAAGCCCGAGGAGGAGCCCGACCGCGACGGCCAGGGCGAGGAGCGCGACGGCGCCGAACACGCCCGCGACGATGAGCGCGCCGAGGACGCGCGAGGTGCTGACGCTCAACGCGCCCTCGAGCGCCCGGGCCTGGAGCCCGATGGTGAGGACGAGCCCGAGGAGGAAGAGCGCACCATCCGGCGCGCCGGGGATCAGCGCGCAGAGCGAGAGCGGCGCGGTCGATCCTTGGACGTACGCGCACGCGCGCACGACGTGCGAGAAGGGGCGGGTCGAGGCGCGCGCGCCCTTCAGCCCGACCCACCAGGGGATCGCCATGAGCGAGACGGCCAGAACGAAGAGGAGCGGCGCGCCGAGGCCGCGGGCGAGGATCGCGCCGTCGCTGTAGAGAACGCCCAGCCCGGTCAGCCAGTCCTGAGCCGCGCGCAGGCGCTCGGCGCTCGGCCAGGCCAGCTCGACCGTCGCGAGGACGAGCGCGACGGGCGTGGAGAGCGCGACGCCGTAGAGGAGCGCCGACACGACGGAGCGGTCACGGAAGCCGCGCGCATAGAG
>JAEZBP010000269.1 GCA_023427125.1 Pseudomonadota bacterium
CGAGGAGGCTTGGGCGCACGCCCGAAGCACAGCGAGGAGCGTAGTTTCCCTACGTGACGAGCGAGCAGCGGACGTACGGCCAATGCTTCCGGCGAGATGCGGGGGGACACGGCGCACTCGTGAATAATCCGGGCTAGGCTGCGCGTCGCATGGACCGCAGCATCTACGAGGCCCGGCGCAAGCGCCTGATGAGCGAGATGGGCGAGCGCACCGTCGCCGTCATTCCGTCGGCGCCGACCGCCATCCGCAACCACGACGTCGAGCACGAGTACCGGCAGGAGAGCGATCTCTTCTACCTGACCGGGCTCGACGAGCCCTACAGCGTGCTCATCCTCAGCAACGTCCACCCCGATCACGAGGTGGTGCTCTTCGTGCGCCCGCGTGATCCGGAGCGCGAGACCTGGGACGGACCGCGGACCGGCGTGGATGGCGCGGTGGCCGACTTCGGCGCCGACGTCGCGTTCGAGTCGAAGGAGCTCGACGCGAAGCTGCCGGAGTATCTGCTCGACGCGGAGCGCGTGATCTACCGGCTCGGCCGCCACGCCGATCTCGACGCGCGCCTCGTCGCGGCGCTCGATCTCGTCCGGCGCCGCCAGCGGGGCGGCAAGGACTTCCCGACCGAGCTCCACGATCCGAGCAAGCTCCTCCACCAGCACCGGCTCATCAAGGACGCGCACGAGCTCGACACGATGCGGCGCGCGGCGGCCATCACGCGGCAGGCCCACCTCGCGGCGATGCGGGTCGCCAAGCCCGGCGCCTACGAGCACGAGGTCGAGGCGGAGATCCTGCGCGTCTTCCGCGCCGGCGGGTGCGAGCGGCCCGCGTACGGCTCGATCGTCGGCAGCGGCCCCAACGCGACGATCCTCCACCACCGCAAGAACGATCGGCGGATGAACGAGGGCGAGCTCCTCCTGATCGATGCGGGCTGCGAGCTCGAGTACTACGCGAGCGACGTGACCCGGACCTTCCCGGTCAGCGGCCGCTTCAGCGCCGAGCAGCGCGCGGTGTACGAGCTCGTGCTGCGCGCGCAGGAGGCCTGCATCGAGGCGGTGCGCCCGGGCACGACGCTCGAGGCGATCCACCAGCTCGCGGTGCGAACCCTGGCGGCGGGGATGATCGAGCTCGGGCTCATCGAGGGCCCGCTCGACAAGGCCATCGAGGACAAGCGCCACGAGCGCTTCTACATGCACCGCACCAGCCACTGGCTCGGCATGGACGTGCACGACGTCGGCAGCTACTTCACCCACGGCGAGCCCACGGCCCTCGCGCCGGGCATGGTGCTCACGATCGAGCCCGGCCTCTACATCGCGAAGAACGCCGAGACCGATCCGAAGTGGCGCGGCATCGGTGTGCGCATCGAGGACGACGTCCTCGTCACCCCCTCAGGCCACGAGAACCTCACCGCCGCGATCCCGAAGGATCCCGACGAGCTCGAGCGCATCCTCGCCGATCGCTGACAGCAGGCCGCTGAGAAACGCCGAAGGCGGCTCTCAGCGGCCTGCCCCGTGCCCGTGCCCGTGCCCGTTCGCAGCTGCCATGGCCGCGACACCCGGGGGGCGACTGCTGACTACCGCGAGGCGCGGGCGCCGAAGATGGCCGTCCCGACGCGCACCAGCGTCGCGCCCTCCTCGATCGCGACCTCGAGGTCGGCGCTCATGCCCATCGAGAGCTCGCCCAGCCCGTGTCGCTCGGCGAGCGCGCGCAGCCGCGCGAAGTGCGGGCGGCTGGCCTCGGGGGCCTCACCGAGCGGGGGCACGGTCATCAGGCCCCGGAGTTCGAGGTGTTCGAGCTCGCGCACCGCCCGCACCAGCGTCTCGAGCTCGTCAGGCGTGCAGCCCGACTTCTGCGCCTCCCCGGCGACGTTCACCTGCAGCAGCACCGGCACCTTCGAGGCCGCCGCGCGCTTGTCGATCTCGATGGCCAGCCGCGCGGAGTCGACGGTCTCGATGACAACGGTCGCTCCGCTGCGCGACGGGCTGCCGGCACCGCCTCCGTCGCTGCGCTCCGCTCCGATCAGCGCGCCCACCCGCGCGACGTCCTTCACCTTGTTGCGCTGCAAGTGCCCGATGAAGTGCCAGCGCAGCCCCTCGAGGTCGGCGAGCGCCGCGGACTTCTCCGAGAGCTCCTGCACGTAGTTCTCGCCGAAGACGCGCTGCCCCGCCGCGTACGCCTCGCGCACCGCCTCCGCGGGGTGCGTCTTCGACACCGCGACGAGCGTCACCTCGCTCGAGCTCCGGCCCGCCCGCGCGCACGCGCGCTCGATGCGCTCGCGCACCTGCTCGAGCCCCTCGCGGATCTTCGTCACGGCCACGCTCCGAGCGCGCCGTGCCGCTCGAGCAGCGCCACCGTCTCGGCGGCCGGCAGGCCGACCACGTTGGTGTACGAGCCGTCGAGACGATCGCAGAGCCCCGCCGCGATGCCCTGGACCGCGTAGGCGCCCGCCTTGTCGCGCCCCTCGCCGCTCGCGACGTAGCGAGCGACGCGCGCGGCGTCCATCGGCAACAGATGGACGCGGGTCGTCACCGCGAGATCCTCGAGCACCGCGCCGCCCCGCGCCAGCGCGACGCCGGTGATCACCTCGTGCCAGCGGCCGGCGAGCTGCGCGATCATCCGGCGCGCGTCCTCGTCGTCCTCGGGCTTGCCGAGCACGGCGCCGCCGTCGACGACGATCGTGTCGGCGCCGAGCACGAAGCGCTCGCCCGAGCGCTCGGAGACCTCGAGCGCCTTCTCGCGCGCGAGCCGCCGCGCGAGCGCCTCGGGCGCCTCGCCGCGCGCCTCCTCGCTCGCGCCGCTCGGATCCACGTCGAACGCGATCCCGAGCGTCGCCAGGATCTCCCGCCGCCGCGGCGACGCCGAAGCCAGGACGAGCGTGCTCACGCGCTCGGTCCGCGCTCGTCGAGGAAGCGCTTGAAGCGCTTCACGTACGTCCGGCTCACATGGGCGGCGTCGAGCCGCAGGTACTTCGCGAGCTCGGCCACGAACCCCCGCACGTAGACCGGCGCGGGCAGCGACGCGTAGTCGTCCTGCTCCACGGCCTTCAGGTAGCCGAGGCCGACCTTGGTCCGCTGGCTCACGTCGCGCAGATCCACGCCGAGCGACTCGCGCACCTGCCGGAGGAGCGCGCCGCTCCAGTCGGTGTCGGGCGTGACCTCCGGCGGCGGCGGGAGCTCGCCGCGCATCCGCGAGGGCGTAGGCTCCTCGTCCTCCTCGTCGCCCTCGATCGGGAAGACGCTGAGCTCGTAGGGCCGCCGCCGCGCGGGATCGAGCAGGACGTCGTAGGCCTCCTCGAGGCGGCTGCGCACCTTCTCGAGCTCGCTCGGCTCGAAGAGGCCGTAGCAAGCGAGCGCGTCGGGGGCGTAGATCTCCCTCGCGCGCTTGAACGCCCGGCGCACCTCCTCGTCGGTCGCGCCTCGCTCCACCTCGAGCAGATCGTGGTGGCTCTCCGGCGGCACCGCCCGCTGCGCGCGGCGGCGCACCTTGCCCGACTCGATCGCCAAGAGGCGGCGCGCGATCTTCTCGATGCTCTTCGCCGACTTCGTGCCCGGCGTCTCGATCAGCAAGAGCCGCCGCAAGCGCACCGAGCTCCAGACGGTGTCGTCGTAGTCGATGTGCCCGAGGTAATCGACGCTGATCCCGAGCCGCCGCCGCGAGGCGGTGCGGATGGCCTCACCGAGCTCGAGATCGGCGCGCAGCCGGCTCTGGTTCAGCACCACGCACGGTGAGTACGACTCCATCCACGCGCGCACCGCGTCGGCCAGCGGATCGCCGTCGTCCTCGAGGCGGCGCCAGAGGTCGACGGGCGAGGGCGCGCCGCCGAGCTCGCGCACCTTGCGCACCAGCTCGCGCCGGGCGGTGGTGTCGAGCGCGCGCCGGCGGAGGTGACGCACGAACGCGTGGCGAAGGAAGCGGTAGGTGTTCTCGATGGCGGTCGGCTCGGGCAGCGTGACGAACACCGAGAGATCGGCGCCGAGGTGGAAGTCGAGCAGGCTGCTGCCGATCCCCGCGCCGAGGTCGACGACCACGTAGTCCGCGTCGAGCGCGCGCAGCTTCGACTCGAGCTGATAGCGCCGCGCGCGCCGCGGCTCGCCGGCCGCCGCCTCGTCGAGCCCCGCGTGATAGAGCGAGAGGCCCGGCACCGGCGTCTCGATCAGCGCGGCGCCGCCGTCCTCCGGCCTCGCGACGCGCGAGTGCCGCACGCCGAGCAGCGTGTGCAGGTTCGCGCCGCCCGCGTCGGCGTCGGCGAGGATGACGCGGCGGCCGATCGACGCGAGGTACACCGCGAGGTTCGCCGCGAGCACGCTCTTGCCTACGCCGCCCTTGGCGCCAGTCACCGACAGGAGCCGCACCGGCGCCGGCGGCCGCCGCGAGATCGGAGTCGGCTCGTCGTCCTCCTCCGCGCTCGGGTCGCGGAAGAGGAAGAGATCGGTATCGCGCTCCTCCTCGGACACGGCGCGGCGGTCTATCAGCGGCGCGCGGAGCACGCAACGTCGCCGCTACTCGGCGACGAGGGGGATCACGGCGAGGAGGAAGGGCTCCCACTCGACGAAGCGGCGGCGCTGGGCGGCGAGCTGGAGCGCCATCGACCAGCTCGGGCGGACCGGCGGCTTGCGCAGGCGCATGCCCGCCTCCTCGGGGGTCGACCAGCCCTTCGCGAGGTTGCACGTCCTGCAGGAGGTCACGAGGTTCTCCCACGTCGAGCGGCCGCTGCGCGAGCGCGGGATGACGTGATCGAGGTTGAGCTCCTTCACGCCGGGGCGGCCGCCGCAGTACTGACAGGTGTAGTCGTCGCGCATGTAGACGTGGCGGCGCGAGAGGCGCAGCGGCGCGCGCGGCACGCGGTTGTAGTCGAGCAGCTGGAGCACGCGGGGGATGCAGATCGCGCCGCTCGGGGTGCCGATCGCCTCGTCGCCCTCGCGCGGCGGGCGCGCCGCCCACGCGTGGAAGTCGTAGGGCTCGTACGCCGCGTCGAGCGCGCGCGCGCGGCCGAGATAGAGGAGCGAGAAGCCCTGCTTCGCGTCGGTGATCCGCACCGGCTGGTAGCTCTTGTTGAGCACCAGCACCGGCGAGCGCAGCCCGCTCCGCTCCGCGGCCAGCGGCGAGTCGTCGGCTCGCGCGAGCACCGTGGCGGTCCGGCTCATGGAGACGGCCCCGTCATGAAGACCAAGCAGCCTCGAAGACGTCCATCGGATCCCCGAGCGCGGCCGACGACGCGAGGCGCACGTCGACGTCCCGCGCGCCGGCCATGCGCAGGCCCTCGTCGAGGTAGCCGGCGATCGCGACCGAGCGCGCCAGGAACGCGTCGGGCATGCCGCCGATCTCCACCCGCCCGTAGCCGCGGCCCACCTTGACGACCCGCGCCTCGCCCGCCGCGAAGTACCGCACCCAGAGCTCCGGCACGAGTGAGAAGAAGAGCTCCGGCGTCAGGCTGCGCAAGAGGAGGTCCCTGTCCCGGCGCACGAACGCGCGCCGCGCGAGGTGCCGCCCCGCCTCGGCGAGCAGCCGCCGATCGCCGCGGCCCCGGTCGCGATCGATCTGCTCGAGCACCCGCAGGAAGCCCCCCGGATAGAGCGCGTCCTCGACCAGGCCCGCCCGGAGCGCGCGTCCGAGCCCAGGGTCGGTCGCGAGGAGCGCCGCGTAGCCCGCGGGATCGAGGGCGCCCTCCGCGAACTCGAGCAGCGCCGCCAGCACCTCTCCGCGCACGACCGGCGTGGGGCTCTGCCGGACCTGCTCGCCGCCCAGCAGGAGCTCGCGCGCGCGCACCTCCCGCAGCTCCATCGTCAGCGTGTCGGTCGCCTCGACCTCCGCCTCGAGCGGCGCCGCGCCGAAGGGGATCAGCGCCTCGATCATCGCCTCCGCGCTCTCGAAGCGCGCCGCGGGCCGCTTGGCGAGGGCGCGCTGCACGACCGCCTCGAGGGCGGGCGGCACGGCGACGCCGAGCGACGCGAAGGTCGGCGGCGGGTCGGTGGTGATCGCGCGGCAGAGCTCCGGGAAGCGCCACGCGACGAAGGGCGGCCGGCCCGCGAGCATCTCGAAGAGCAGCACGCCGACCGCGTAGAGATCGACGCGCGCGTCGCGGGCGCGGGTGCCGAGCAGCTGCTCGGGGCTCGCGTAGGTGGGCGTGCCCATCGCGCGGCCGGAGGGCGTGAGCTCGCCGTGGCCGCTCGGATCGCGCGCGGCGTCGACGAACGCGGCGAGGCCGAAGTCGAAGAGCTTCACGAGCTCGGCGCGGCCCGAGCGCGCGCTGAGGAGCACGTTGTCCGGCTTGAGGTCCCGGTGGAGGATGCCCTCGCGGTGAGCGGCCGCCAGCGCCGCGAGCGCCTGGCCGGCCACGTGGGCCGCGCGCTCCACGGGGAAGGGGCCGCTCTCGCGCAGGGCCGCCTGCAGGCTCTTGCCTCGCACGTACTCCATGACGAGGAAGCACGCGCCGCTCGGCTCGAGGCCCATGTCGAGGATCTCGACGATGTTCTCGTGACCGATGCTCGCCGCCGCCCTCGCCTCGCGCTGGAAGCGCGCGAGCGCGATCGCGTCGTCCGCGAGGTGCGGGTGGAGGATCTTGAGGGCGACGGTGCGGCCGATGGCCACGTTCTCCGCCTTGTAGACGGTGCCCATCCCCCCACGGCCGACCAGCCTGCGGAGTCGATACTTCTCGGCGATGAGCGCGCCGACCAGGCTGGCGACCGGGAGGGGGGCCGCGCCGCTCGGATCGGGGGTCAGCAAGGGCGGCTCCCCCGTCTTGGCTCGGAAC
>JAEZBP010000274.1 GCA_023427125.1 Pseudomonadota bacterium
GCCGGCGCGCGCAGCCGCGCCATCGAGCTGCTCGCCCCCGACGGCCTCGACGCCGCCTATCGCGCGGAGCCCTACCTCGAGCTCACCGTGGGCGCCGAGGTGCGCCTCTTCGACGTCGGCTTCGTGCGCGCGCGCTTCGGCAGCGCGGTGGGGCTCACGTCGCGGCGCGAGGACCCGAGCCTCGGCACGGTGGACACCTCGTTCATGTGGGTGAGCGCCGACGCTGGCGCCTCCGCCGTGATCGACGACACCGTCGAGCTCGGCGGGGCGTTCGGGGTGGGCTGGGATCGCTACGAGCTCGCGTTCAACGAGCTGGTGCCGACCGCGGAGTACCTCCACCTCCGGCCCGCGCTCATCGCGAGCGTCCGGCTCGTCGGCCGCGCCCTCGTGCTCGACGCCGAGGGCGGCGTGCGCATCCCGCTCGGCGTCGGCGCGCTCGAGAGCGTGCACGGTCGCGAGCACGACGTGATCGGCGCCGACATCACGACGAGGCTGCGGGGCGTGATCGCGCCCGGCTTCGCGTGGGCGCTCGAGGCGGGCTTCCGCCGCTACTGGCTGACGTTCACGCGGCCCGACGGCGTCGTGACCGGCAGCGACGGGGGCTGGCACACGACCGCGTGGGCCGGCTGGGAGATCTGATCGAGACGCGAGCGCCGGCTACGCGGCGGAGCGCCAGGCGCGCAGGATCGGCGCCTCGCGCCGCGTCCGATCCATCGCGGTGGTCTTGCACGCGAGCAGCTCTCGTGCGCGAACGCTGACGTCGTGCTTGCCCTCGACGAGCGAGAAGTCGAGCCGTGGGTGTTCGTCAAGCGCTGGGTGCCGAAGCGGCACCGCCCCGAGCTACTCGCCCGCGCCGCCATCGGCGCGCTTCAGCGAGCACGCCGAAGGCGCGCGCAGTCAATGTGCACGCCAAGGACGCATTCGATGGCCGCGCGACCGCCCACGCCTCGACCGCCTGTGCCGCGCTTTCTCCATGACAGCCTGCCCAGTCACGCCGACCAGCGTCGGTCCTCCATCGCCAGATCCAGCGAGCTGCGCCCCGCGTCACCGGCGTGTTTGAACCGCGGACGCCCGGCAAGCTCGGCGCGGGTGAAGCTCCCACGTCCACCATTCGCGGCGCACCGGGTAGCCGCAGATTGCACCACTTCCCCGTCGTGTTGTGGTACGATGCGCCTCGGCTGACCCAGACCGGCGCGTGCCCGCCATACCGGACGATCGCCCAGCGCTCGCGCGGGTGACGTGCTCCGCGGCCGGCGTGAACGAGGGAGAGAGCGATGGATCGGACGGATATCACCAGCGTCGTGTTCAAGACAGGCCGAGCCCTGTCCTTCGTCGTCTTGCTGCTGCTCGTATTGGCCACGATCTACGCCGGCGTCATGGCGACCATGAACTGGTCCACGATCGGCGTCTGAGAGCGGCCCCGGTCTCCCGCTAACGGCGCCTTACCAGAGCATACGATGACCAAGCAGCACACCCGAATGTTCTTCTACGCAGGAACACTGCTGTTCTCGCTGATATTCATCGGTATGACTATCCACAGTCATACCAAGTTCGGCGAGCTCACGAACGAAGAGCGACTGACGCCGCAGGTCGTTCGTGGCCAACATGTTTGGCATGAGAACAACTGCATCAACTGTCACACTCTCCTGGGCGAAGGCGCCTACTACGCTCCGGATCTGACAAAGATCACAGACCAGCGTGGGGCCGTCTATCTACAGGCATTCTTACGCGACCCGGCGCGCTTCTACTCGGAGGAGCAGGATCGGCGGATCATGCCGAACCCCAATCTGACCGACGAAGATATTGACGCGGTGATCGCCTTCCTCGAGTGGGTCTCCAACATTGATAACCAAGACTGGCCGCCGCGTCCCATCCGGGTCAGCGGCGCCATCCAGGGTGCCTACGGCGGTGAGGCGCTCGCTGGGCCCGCCTCCACCGATCCGGTGGCTCTTGGGCAAGCCCTCTTCAATGGAGCTGTGGGGTGCGTCGCCTGTCACTCGACCAACCCGGGCGTCGTCCTGGCGGGTCCGTCGCTCGCCGGGATCGGCGGCCGGGCGCAGGAGACTATCGAATCCGCCGCTTATGAGGGCTCCGCGGATACATCGGAGGCGTACATTCGAGAGTCCATCGTGGCCCCGAGCGTCCATCTCGTGGAGGGGGAGCGCTTCGGCGCTGGAGGCGTCTCCCTCATGCCCGCCAATTACGGCGAGACGCTCACGGCCAAGGAGATCGACGATCTCGTCGCTTTCCTCGCGACGCTACGGTAGTCGGACAGCACCCACAGTCATTCGCGTAAAGAGTCGACAATGCGCTTTCATTCTCAGCGAATCGCCTATTCGTACTTCGCCGTCGCGGTGCTCCTCTTTGGACTTCAGATCGTCCTCGGGTTGCTGATCGGGTCCAAGTATCTGGGGCCCGATCCGATCATCGACTTCCTTCCCTTCAACGTCGGGAAGGCCGTTCATACGAACCTCCTGCTCTTCTGGGTGCTGACTGGCTTCATGGGCGCCGCGTACTGGATCGTCCCCGAGGAGTCTCGTACCGAGATCTACAGCACCAAGATCGCCTACGGGCAGCTCATCGCGTGGACGGCGATGAGCCTGACCACCGTCACCGGCTACTTCTTCGGGTGGACGGCCGGGAACAAGCTCCTCGAGCAGCCCTACGCGATGAAGCTCGTCATCGTCGTGGTCATGCTCGTCTTCCTCTACAACATCGGCATGACCGTGAAGAAGGCGGGGCGCTGGACCACCACCGAGGCGGTCCTGATGGCCGGCATGGGGCTCAGCGCGCTGCTCTATCTCCCCGCGCTCATCGCCTGGGACAACTACACCATCGCGATCTTCTATCGCTGGTGGACCATTCACCTCTGGGTCGAGGGCGTGTGGGAGATGATCCAGGGCGCGCTCCTCGCGTACCTGCTGATCCGCCTCACGGGCGTCGATCGAGAGGTTATGGAGAAGTGGCTCTATGTGATCGTCGGGCTGACGTTCATCGCCGGGATCATCGGTACGGCGCATCACTACTTCTGGGTCGGTGTGCCGCAGTATTGGTTGCCGATCGGTGGCTTCTTCAGTGCGCTCGAACCGCTGGCGCTCTTCGGAATGGCCATTTACGCGTACTACGCCATGCGGCGCTCGGGGCTGGGCCACCCCAACGTCCTCGCGACGCACTGGACGATCGGCAGCGCGATCTTCACCGCCTTCGGCGCCGGGCTCCTGGGCCTGGCTCACACCTGGCCCGCCGTCAATCGATGGACGCACGGCACCCACGTCACCACGATGCATGCTCATTCGGCGTTCTACGGCGCCTATGCGATGATCGTGCTGGCGGTCATCAGCTATATGATGCCGATCATCACCGGACGAGAGAAGGAGCGCTACAGCACCCTCGGGATGTGGGCATTCTGGCTGCAGGTCATCGGCATGTTCGGGATGACCCTCTCTTTCGCGGTCGCGGGCATCACCCAGGTCTATCTCGAGCGCATCATGGGCCTCGGCTATCTCGAAACGCAGTACAAGATCCAAGTGCACTTCTTGATGCTGCTCGGCGCCGGCTCGATCTTCGCGTTGGGCGTGGGGATGTTCATCTGGGACTTCTTCCGCTTCCCCCCGCTGCCAGGGCCTGCGGTGGACGCCGAGGGCGAGTCGAAGACCAAAGGCGAGGCCCAGGCCGAGCCCGACGCCGAGGCGCCGTCCGAAGGCTAGTCGATGGAGCACCGCGAGCGGCGCACGAGCCGGGGCGACGGGCTGCGCCGGCCTGACCAGGAGCCCTACTACCAGCAGGTCGCCGATGAGATCGAGCTCTTCGGCGCCGCGCACGGCTGCGGCCGCGCCGTCATGCTCAAAGGCCCGACCGGCTGCGGCAAGACACGCCTCGTCGAGCACATGGCCTGGCGGCTCGACCGTCCGATCGTGACCGTCGCCTGTCACGATGATCTGACGGCGAGCGATCTCACGGGTCGCTACCTGATCCAGGACGGCGAGACCGTCTGGGCCGACGGGCCGCTGACGGCCGCCGCGCGCCTCGGCGCGATCTGCTACCTCGACGAGGTCGTGGAGGCGCGCCAGGACACCGTGGTCGTCATCCATCCGCTCACCGACGACCGGCGGATCCTGCCGATCGACAAGACGGGCGAGGTCATCGCCGCCGCGCCGGGATTTCAGCTCGTGGTCTCGTACAACCCGGGCTACCAGCACGCGGTCAAAGAGCTGAAGCCCAGCACGCGCCAGCGCTTCATCACCATCGATCTGGACTTCCCGCAGCCTGAGATCGAGGCGAAGATCGTCGCCCACGAGAGCGGGGTCAGCGGCGACGTGGCTCGGGCGCTTGTGCAGCTGGCCGGCCGCATCCGCAACCTCCAGGACCGCGGCCTGGCCGAGGTGCCGAGCACACGACTGCTCGTGGCGACCGCCGAGCTGATCCGCGCCGGGATCCCGGAGGAGCGCGCGTGCCGCGCGGCGCTGCTCGGCCCGCTGACCGACGAGCCGGACCTGGTCTCGGCCATCGAAGATCTGATCGCCACCACATTGGTCTGAGCCATGGCGGAGGCGGAGGAGGTGCTCCTCGAGGGGGCCCGGTTCGCGACCGCCCAGGCGGCCGCGCTCTGGCGGCGCCACCGTGGGGAGCCGCCGGGGCCGCCGGCCCTCATCGATGTCCAAGCGCGGCTCGAGCTCTACGTGGCCGCCCTCTGCCCGGGCGCGCCGCCGATCGGGGTCAGCGAGCCGCCGGCGGTGCCGCATCTGCTGGCGCGGTGGATGAAGCGGATCCCTGCGCACCTCGTCGAGCGCGAGGCGCTGGCCTCGACCGACGGCGCGCGCATCCGGCTCCCGCGCCGGCTCGATCGCGAGACCGAGCGCGAGACGCTGGCGCTCTACCGGCTGCTGGCCCTCGAGCAGGCGATGAGGGCCACCCGCGAGACCCCCCGGCACCTGCCCGCCGAGGCCCTCTTGCGCGACCTCTTCCTGCTCTCCGAGGCGGCCACCGTGGACGTCCTCATCGCCCGGCGGGCCCCGGGTCTGTTGCCGGCGCTGATCGAGGAGCGGGCCCGCGCGCTCGCCAAGCGTCCGGCCGCAGCTCGCTTGACCGCTCCCGAGCAGAAGCTCGAAGCCTGGCTGTGCGCGCTCCTGGCCGCGCCGCCCGATCCACCGCCCGCGCCATTCATCCGCGCCGACTCCCCGAGCGACTCCCTCGCCTGGGCGGAAGACGCGCGGCGAATGATCCACCAGGGGAGCGCGCGCTACCGGGGCCTCTCGGCGGTGCCTCTCTGGGGACAGACCCGAGCACCGAGCGGCGGCCGCTGGACGGACCTTCCAGCGGGCGAGCCCTCCGCCGATCCGCCCCCGGCGAGCGACCGCAGCCGCGTGCTCTCGCGCCGGCCGAAGGTGCGCGAGGCCGAGGAGGACGAGGATGACGAGGGCGACGGAATGATGATGGTGCCGATCCAGGATCGGCAGGAGAAGGCCGAGGACCCGATGGGCCTCACCCGGCCGATCGACCGCGACGACCACGCCGACCCCGACGAGCTCGCCGAGTCCCTGGCGGAGCTGGCGGAGGCCCGCATCGTCCGCACCCCCGAGCGCCCGCGTGAGGTGCTGCTCAGCGACGATCCGCCGGCCCGGCAGCCCATGCGCCCCGCGCGGCGGGGGAGCATCGCCGGCGTCACCTATCCCGAGTGGGACTTCCGCCGCGGCACCTACCGGCTCGAGCACGTCGTGGTCCGGGTCGGGCGCGCGCCAGCCGCCGACCTGCGCGAGACCGCGGACCTGGAGCGACGCAACGCCCGCCTCGTGGCCGCCGTGCGGCGCCGGTTCGAGCGGATCCGACCCTCTCGGATCCGGCTCGGGCGCCAGCGCGACGGTCCGGAGATCGACATGGACGCCGTGGTCACCGCCATGGCCGACCTCCGCGCGGGAGGCTGGATCGAGGACCGCCTGTATCAGATCGACCGACCGCTCCGCCGAGAGCTGGCGATCGCGCTCTTGGTGGACGTCAGCGCCTCCACGGACAGCTGGGTGTCGGGGCGGCGCCGGATCATCGATGTGGAGCGCGACGCGGTCCTCGTCGTGTCTGAAGCGCTCGAGGTGCTCGGGGACCGCTATGCCATCCTCGCGTTCTCCGGCGAGGGCCCGAGCGCGGTGCGCGTGATGACCGTCAAAGACTACGGCCATCGCTACGACGGCTCCGTCCGGCGGCGGATCGCCGCCCTCGAGCCCGATCGCTACACCCGCCTCGGCGCCGCCATCCGGCACACGACCGCCGGCCTCGCCCGCGAGGCGGCCCGCCACCGCCTGATGCTCGTCCTCTCCGACGGCAAGCCGAACGACTTCGACGAGTACGAAGGCCCCTATGGCGTCGAGGATGCCCGCCAAGCCGTCGCCGAAGCCCGCCTCCAGCAGATCCGCCCGTTCTGCCTGACCGTCGACCGGCATGCCCCCCACTACATGCCGCGGATCTTCGGCTCCCGCGGCTTCTCCGTCCTGCGCGACGCCGAGGCC
>JAEZBP010000293.1 GCA_023427125.1 Pseudomonadota bacterium
GATCGCGGAACTCGATCGCCTCCGGGAAGTTGTGCCCGGTGTCGACGTGCATCAGCGGGAAGGGGAAGCGCGCCGGGCGGAACGCCTTCACCGAGAGGTGCAGGAGGACGATCGAGTCCTTGCCGCCCGAGAAGAGCAGCACCGGCCGCTCGCGCTCCGCCGCGAGCTCGGGGTAGATGTCGATCGCCTCGGCCTCGAGAGCCCGGAGGTGACTTAGCTGGTATGTGGCCATGGGTGAACGGTGGGCTTGTTTTAGTGCACGATCCGCATCCGAGCAATCCCGACTCGGCTGTGCGGGAAAGGGTCTGTGTATCAAGAACGGAGCGCGTTAGAAGAGGCTGCGCTGCTTGGCGGGCGGGCGGGGCACGCCGAGGTGGTCGTACGCCCGGTCGGTGGCCACGCGCCCGCGCGCGGTCCGGGCCAGGAAGCCGTGCTGCAGCAGAAAGGGCTCGATGACGTCCTCGAGGGTGTCGCGCGGCTCGCTGAGCGTCGCGGCGATCGCCTCGATCCCGACCGGGCCGCCGTTGTACGTGTCGATGATCACCCGCAAGAAGCGGCGGTTCATCTCGTCGAGGCCGGCTTCGTCGACCTCGAGCCGGGCGAGCGCCTCGCGCGTGGTCTCGGCGTCGAGCGTTCCGTCGCCGAGCACCTCGGCGAAGTCGCGGGCGCGCCGAAGGAGGCGGTTGGCGATCCGCGGCGTGCCGCGCGCCCGGCGGGCCATCTCGGTGCACGCCTCGTCGGTGATCGTGACGTCGAGGATCGAGGCGCTGCGGCGCACGATGCGCGCGAGATCCGCGCTCGCGTAGTAGTCGAGGCGCGCGTCGATGCCGAAGCGCGAGAGCATCGGCCCGGTGAGCAGGCCCGTGCGGGTGGTCGCGCCGACGAGGGTGAAGGGCTCGAGCTTCACGGTCCACGCGGTGGCCATCGGCCCGTCGCCCTGCACGATGTCGAGGCGGAAGTCCTCCATGGCGGTGTAGAGGTTCTCCTCGACCACGCTGCTGAGGCGGTGGATCTCGTCGATGAAGAGCACGTCGCGCGGCTGGAGCTTCGTCAGGAGCGCGCCGAGCTGCCCCTTGTGCTCGATCGCCGGGGCGTGCGTCACGTGGATGTTCACGCCGAGCTCCTCGGCGAGGATGAAGCCGAGGGTGGTCTTGCCGAGCCCGGGAGGGCCGTAGAGCAGCACGTGATCGAGCGCGCCGCCGCGCGCCCGCGCGGCCTTCACGTACACCGAGAGGTTCTCGACGAGCTGCGGCTGGCCGACGAAGTCGAGGAGCTTCTTGGGCCGCAGGCTCGCCTCGAGCTTGCCCTCCTCGTCCTCGACGCTCGGGTCGAGGAGGTCCTCACGGACCTCGCTGCTTCGCTTGATCGGCATCGGAAGAAATCGTCAGGCGAGCTGCGAGAGCGCGTCCTTCAGCAGCGTCTCCATCGGCTTGCCCTCGGCGGTCTCGGCGATCGCCGCCACCGCGCGATCGGCCTCGAGCGGCTTGAAGCCCATGCCGACCAGCACCGACGCGAGCTGGGTGAGCGGCGCGCTCGAGGAGGCCGCCATCGGCGCGGCCTTCGCGCTCGGGCGGGGCGCGGCCGCGCCGAGGCTGACGAAGCCGAGCTTGTCGCGCAGCTCGAGCAAGAGGCGCTCCGCCGTCCGCTGGCCCACCCCGGGCACGCCCTTGAAGCGCTTGTGATCCTGGCTCGCGATCGCGACGGCGAGCTGCCGGGCGTCCATCGCGCTCAGGATGGCGAGCGCCAGCTTGGGCCCGACGTTCGAGACGCCGAGCAAAGTGCGGAACGCGACCTTGTCCTCGGGCTTGGGAAAGCCGAAGAGGACCAGGGCGTCCTCGCGCACGTGGGTGTGCACGTGCAGGGTCACCTCGGCCGGCGGCGCGGGCAGGCGACCGAGCGCGCCGAGCGGGACGAAGACCTCGTAGCCCACCCCGCTCACGTCGAGGATGCACGAGCCGTCGGGCAAGCGATCCGCGATCACGCCGCGCAGCCGTCCGATCACGCGCGGACGCTACCACAACCTGAACGGAGGAGCAGCCTTCAGGGGAGCGGGACGATCGCGGGGCAGCCCGTGCAGCAGCCCGCGTCGGTGAGGCTGCAGCACTCGCCGGTGCAGGGGCAGCAGCGCTGCCCGACGGCGCAGTCGGTCCGGCAGTCTTGGTAGGCGGTGCAGGCGCGGCTGCCGCTCGAGAGGCTCGCGCAGAACCCGCGCTCGTTGTCGCAGCAGTTGCCGCCGTCCCCGCAGTCCTGGAAGCCGGGAGCACAGACACAATCGCCCGCGACGCACAGGCGGTTCGTTCCCACGCACGCCACCGTCACCGAGAGGCAGGTCGGTGCACCGCCGACCACGGTGCACATGAAGTTGGTGCACCGAGTGTCATCGTGCGGCGCGCAGAACGGGGTGTGCACCGAGCAATTTCCCGCGCCGTCGCAGGCCGAGGTCGCCGTGCAGGGGTTGAGGTCGTTGCACGCGCTCCCGGGCGGGAGGTTGCCCGTGATGCACCCGCCGGTCGCGGGATCGCAGGTCGCGGTCCGGCACGCCAGCGTCGGGCAGATCAGCCCGCTCGAGCCGCTGCACGTACCGTCCTCGCTGCAGGTCTCGCCGCTCGTGCACATGTCGCCGTCTTCGCAGATCTCTCCGGCGGTCTTCACGAGCGAGCCGTCGCACCCGCCGCCCGCCGGGTTGCAGAGCCAGCACGGCTGGCCATCGCAGTCGGTGCGCTCGAAGCCGCGGCAGGCGCCGTCGCTCGTGCAGGTCGCGACCGTGCAGGGGTTGGCGTCCTCGCACGCCTCCCCGGCCTCACGGAGGATGGGCTCGCAGCGCTCGTCGACGCACGCGAAGCCCTGCTCGCAGGGGCCGCGCGGCACGCCGTCGCAGTCGGCGTCGCTCACGCACGCAAAGCCATCGCAGTCGCCCGTCACGTCGCACGTGTGGCCCGCCGCGCAGAGCTCATCCATCGGCAGGTGCTGGCAGCCTTCGGCGACGTCGCAGACGTCGCGCGTGCAGCGCACGGTGTCCGCGCACTGCGTGTGATCGGGCTGCGCGACGCACCCGCGACCCACGATGCACTGCGCGGTCGTGCAGGGGATACCGTCGTCCTCACAGCGCGCATGATCGGCTGTGCGCGAGCAGCCCTGGACGGGATCGCAGGAGTCGACGGTGCAGTCGAACGGGTCCTCGCAGTCGAGCGGCGTCCCATCGGTGCAGCGCCCGTCGACGCAGAGCTCGATCCCGTCGCAGACGTCGTCGTTGCCGCAGTCGCCGTCGCTCGCGCACTCGCGATGGGGGCCGCCGTCGCTCGAGCCGGCGTCCATCCTCGGTACGCGCCCATCGAAGCTCGGCGAGCCACCGTCGTCCTGCGGCGCGAGGTCCAACGTCAGGCCGCATCCCCCCAGTCCGAGCAGGAGAGCGACCGCCCCGAGTCCAAGTAAGCGCACCTCCTGAGGGTGCACCCGCGGCGCACGCTCGTGCAACGCGTCAGCGCGGAGTCGGTGGTCAGCCCGCGCCGACGCGCGCGAGGTAGCTCGCTGCGAGGTGGTAGTCGTCGCGATCGTCCGGATGGAAGCTCGGGCGCAGGTACTCGATCACCGCGCGCTTGAAGAGCCCGACGCGATCGGTCGCGCCGTG
>JAEZBP010000346.1 GCA_023427125.1 Pseudomonadota bacterium
CCCTGGTGGATCTCCGCGGTGGCCGCGATCGGATCAGTCCTAAGCCGCCGCCGAAGTCTCGTTCGTGCCCTCGTAGATCCGCGTGACGCGGGCGTCGCGGTAGAGGCGCTCGATCGGGTAGTCGCGCGAGTACCCGTAGCCGCCGTGGAGCTGCACCATACGGTCGACGGCGCGGCCGCACGCCTCGGAGGCGGCGCCCTTCGCCATGCTCGTCTCCATGCTCGCCCGTTCGCCGCGGTCGAGCAGCTTCGCCGCCCGCAGCGTCAGGAGCCACGCGGCGTCGAGGTCCATGCGCGTGTCGGCGAGCGCGAAGCGGGTGTTCTGAAAGTCGAGGACGCGCTGGCCGAACGCCTCGCGGTCGGCGTAGCGCAGCCCCTCGCGAAACGCGGCCTCGGCGATGCCGAGCGACTGCGCGGCGATGCCCACGCGCCCCGCCCCGAGCGCCTCGAGCGCGATCGAGTAGCCGTGGCCCGGCTCGCCCACGCGGCTCTCGTCCGACACTCGGCAATGCTCGAACGTGACGCCCGCCGTGCCCGACGATCGGAGGCCCATCTTCCGCTCTTCACGCCCGACGATCAGGCCCGGCGTGCCTCGCTCGACGATGAAGCACGTGATGCCGCGGGTGCCGGCGCCGGGATCGGTCTTCGCGAAGACGAGGTGGATCCCGGCCTGCGCCGCGCTGGTGATCCACAACTTCTGTCCGTCGAGCACCCAGCCGTCGCCCTCGCGCGTCGCGGTGGTCCGCAGCGCCGCCGCGTCCGATCCGGCGTGCGGCTCGGTCAGCGCGAAGCTGGCCGGCCCGAGGCGCCCCTCGGCGTACGGCACGAGCCAGCGCGCCTTCTGCGCCGGGCTCGCGTGATCGGCGAGGATCTTCGTGGCCAGGTTGCTCGACGCGAGGATCACCGCCACCGACGCGTCCGCCTCGGCGATCGCGCTCATCGCGAGCGCGTAGCCCACGTTGTCGGTGCCGGAGCCGCCGTCGGCCTCGCTCACCTTCATGGCCAGGAGGCCGAGCTCGGCCAGCTGCGCGACGTGCGCGGCCGGGAAGCGCTCTTCTTCATCCCGCGCGGCGGCGCCGGCCGCGAGCTCGCCGCGCGCGAACTCGAGCGAGCTCTCGTAGATGAGGCGCTGCTCCTCGGTGAGATCGAAGCCCAGCGCGAGCGCTCTTCCCGTGTCGATGGCCATACCGGGCGGCACGCTCGATCATCGGCGCGCACCGATCAAGCGGTTCCTGCCAGCCCCTCACGCTAAGCTGCGAGCATGCCGATCGACCTCTCCGACTTCGAGACGCGCATCGTTCAGCGCCTGCTCCGCCCCGACGACTACGAGCGCTGGAGCGCGCTGGTCCGCCGCTGCTTCCCCACCCTGCGGCCCTTCGGCCGCGAGGAGCTCGAGAGCCAGATCGCGCACTTCCCCGAGGGGCAGATCTGCATCGAGGTGGACGGCGAGCTCGTCGCGTCCTCGTCGTCGCTCATCGTGGACTCCGACGACTACACCGACTGGCACGACTACCTCGGGGTCGCCGACCAGGGCTACATCCGCAACCACGATCCCGAGGGCGACACGCTCTACGGCATCGAGATGATGGTCCACCCCGACTACCGCGGGCAGAAGCTCTCGCGCCGGCTCTACGACGCGCGCAAGCAGCTCTGCCGCGACCACAACCTGGCGCGGATGATGATCGGCGGGCGCATCCCGGGCTACGCCGCGCACCAAGACGAGATGAGCGCGCAGCAGTACGTCGAGCGCGTCATCGCCAAGAGCCTCTACGATCCGGTCCTCACCACGCAGCTCTCGAACGGCTTCCAGCTGCGGGAGCTGCTCCGCGACTACCTCCCGAGCGACGAGGACTCCTCCGGCTGGGCGACCAGCCTCGAGTGGCCGAACTTCGACTACCACCCGGAGGGCAAGGTCAAGCGCGGCATGCGCGCCGTGCAGTCGGTGCGCCTCTCGCTCGTGCAGTACGGGATGCGCCCCCTCTCGCGCTGGGAAGACTTCGAGACGCAGTGTGAGTTCTTCGTGGACACCGCCTCGGAGTACAAGGCCGACTTCCTCCTCTTCCCGGAGCTCTTCACGCTGCAGCTCTTGTCGCTCTTCGAGGCCGGCCGGCCGGAGGAGGACGCGCGCGAGCTGGCCGGCTTCACGCCGCGCTACCTCGAGCTCTTCACGCGGCTCGCCACCCGCTACAACGTGAACATCATCGGCGGCTCGCAGCTCGTCATGGAGGGTCACGACCTCTACAACGCCTCGTATCTGTTCCGGCGCGACGGAACGATCGGCACGCAGAAGAAGATCCACACGACGCCGAACGAGGCGCGCTGGTGGGGCGTGAGGGGCGGCGATCGCGTCGAGGTCTTCGACACCGACCGCGGGAAGATCGCGATCCTCATCTGCTACGACGTCGAGTTCCCCGAGCTCGTGCGGGTCGCCGTCGGGCAGGGCGCGCGCATCCTCTTCGTTCCGTCGAACACGAGCGACCGGCGCGGGCATCTGCGCGTGCGGCTGTGCGCGCAGGCGCGCTGCATCGAGAATCAGGTCTACGTCGTCAACGCCGGCTGCGTCGGCAACCTCCCGCTCGTCGGCAACGCCGACACGCACTACGCGCAGTCGGGGATCTTCACGCCGTCGGACATCCCGTTCGCCCGCGACGGAGTGGCTGTCGAGGCGGAGCCGAACGTCGAGACCGTGCTCTTCCAGGACGTCGACCTCGAGCTCCTGCGCCGCGCGCGCCGCACGGGCACGGTCCGCAACTGGAGCGACCGCAGGACCGACCTCTACGAGGTCGTCTATCGGAGCGGCGACACAGAGATCGTGACCTGACGAAAGCCCTCGCGCCGCGCGGCGAGCGCGAGCTCACCGCGAGGCATCGAGCAGCGCACGCGCGGCCTCCGGGAGCTCGGGCAGCGGGCGGCGCACGATCTCGCGGCAGAGGGTCTCGAGCGGCAGCTCCGTCGTGAGGCCGAAGGGGAAGAGCGGCTGAGCCGTGCCCACGCGCCGGTCGCCGACGAAGACGTCCAATGCCGGCACGGGGGTCTCTGGAATTCCGATGTCCAGCCACGAGCCCGCGCCGCGTCGCTCGATACGCGCGATGCCCTCGCGCGACACGCGCGCGCCGCCGTCCGAGGGAACGAGGGTCACGTCCGCGATCGCCTCGCCGAGACAGTGCGGCGACGCGTGACCGATCGCGATACCGGGGAAGTGCGCGTGGCAGGCCCCTCGCTCGCCTCGCTCGGCCTCCAGCGCGACGCACCCCGCGACCACTCCGACGGACTCGCCCGACCGGCCATCGCTGGACTCCGCGAGGCGCTGGCCGAGCACGATCGCGAACGCGGGATCGACCGCCGCGATGCTCTCCCACACCGGGATCAAGCGCGTGGGTGTCGTCACCATCGCGAGCAGCCGCTCGCGCACCTCGTGATCGCGAACCGCGACGACGAGCTCGCGGACCGTGACCGCGTCGAACGTCGGGACCGGCGGAGTCTGCAGCGACAGGAGGGCGAGAGCGACGCCGTGGCGCTCCAGCACCGACTCGAACGCATCGAGGTGGGCTCGAGCCGCGTCGGCGGCCTCGGCGTCCACGCGATCGCGGTGCTCGTCGAGCCACTCGCGCGTCGACGCGATCGTCGCCAGCGCGGCGGCGCGATCCATCGACGCGAGCGCCTCGCGGAAGGCGCTCTCGAAGGCCTGCAGCTCGAACGCGATCCACGCGGCGGGTGCGGGTGGCGCGGCCGCTGGCGTGGTCGGCGCGCCAGACGTGGAGGACGTCCCCGCGCAGGCGTAAGCGAGCAGCGCGAGGATCCCGCCGATCGGGAGCGCGGACGGGTACGGGCGTGGCGAGGACATGGCCGACGATACAGCGGTTGCACCGCCGAGGTCCTCCCGCACGAGCTCGAGCGCTCCGGCGGTCGGGAAAGAGTCCACCATCTCGGTCGAGGCGGCAGTTGGCCCCCACCGCACAAAGCTCTCCCGCCCCGGCGCGCGTTCCCCGATGATGGCGGGGTGGAGCCCACGGGCATCTCGTTCGTCGGTCGCGAGGCGGAGCTCGCGCGGCTCGACGCCCTGGCTGCGTCGAGCGACGTGATCGTCGTCGCGGGGCCGCCCGGCGTGGGCAAGAGCCGCTTGGTCGCGCAGTGGCTCTCGGGGCGAGGGGTGCGCGCGGATCTCGGCGCGGCGCGCGATCTCGAGGACGCGCTGCGGCGCGTGGCGCGGGCGCTCGAGCTCGAGTTCGGGCCGAGCGAGGGCGAGGCACGGGTCGTCGAGCGCATCGGGCAGGTCCTCGCCTCGCGAGAGGACGCGGTGCTCTGGCTCGACGACGCCGACGCGATCATCGATTGCCTCGGCGCGCCCCTCGCGCGCTGGCGCGGCGGCGCGCGCGTCATCCTCACCTCGCGCCGCGCCGTGC
>JAEZBP010000386.1 GCA_023427125.1 Pseudomonadota bacterium
CGAGCGCGCGGCTCATCGAGCGCAGGAAGCCGTTGACGGTGCCGGGCAGGTAGGTGAACTGGATGAGATGAAAGCGCCGCTCGTCGAGGCTCTGCACGAAGCGCCGCAGCGAGATGCTCTTGCCGACACCGGCCGGCCCAGTGCACAGCGCGATGCCGCCGATCTCGGTCCACATCTCGAGGCCGGCGACGAGCTCGCGCTGGCTCTGCGAGTCGTACATCTGCCCGGCTTTCATCGCCTTGTGAAACGGCGTCTTGGTGAAGCCGAAGTGCGCGCGCAGGCGCTTTCGCTGGGTCGTCGTCGGTTCGGTCATCGGAGAGCCTCCCGGATCGCATCGAGGTAGACGTGGACGTGATGATCGGTGCGCCCGTCAGCGAGGGCGTCGTCGAGCGCACGCGCGGCGCGCTCGACCTCGAAGGGGCCGTAGCGGTGAAGGAAGTCGCGCACGGTGGTCTCGTCGAAGACGGATGAATCGAGGCGCTCGCGAAGGAGCGCGACGATGCCGGCGTCGGCATCCGTCGCCTCCGGGGCCGGCGGCACGAAGGCTTCTTCACGTCGCCGGCGCGTGATGTGACCGAGCCAGTCGGCGGTGGCCCGCGGCGCATCCTCGGTCGGCGCGCTCGGCTCCTCGAGGTTCGGTCGCGGTCGCCGATGCTGCTGCACTTCGAAGGGTGTGCAGCGCTCGACGAAGCGGCCGCCGGCGTGCACCTCGACCTCGGAGAGGTCCTCGGGATCGAAGTAGACGTCGATGCGCCGCCGCGCGAGCTCGGGCCCGACCTGATAGCGCGTGGCGAAGAGCGAGAAGATGCCGGCCTTGTCGGGCGTGCGCTGCTCGCGCCAGCGGAACGCCAGGCGCATCTGCCGCTCGTCGATGTACTCGACGCGCTCGATGCCCGCGCGCCATCGCGTGTCGGGCGTCTGTCCCGTCTCGCCGTGGACCTGTCGGTTGTATTCGAGGTCCATCCACGCGACGAAGGCCTCGTTGAGCTCCTCGAGCGTGCGGATCGACGAGGCCTTCACCTCCGCGACGAAGGCGGCCTTGGCGAGTCGATTGAAGGCCTCGATCTTCCCGTGCCCCTCCGGCCGGTACGCCTGCGTGAAGACGATCGCGTGGATGCCGAGCGTCGCCACGATGTGGCGCATGTGGCCCGAGCGGTACGTCTTGCCGTTATCGTAGTAGACGCGCTTGGGCTTGCCGTACTTCTGCAAGGAGCGGCGGAAGACGAGCTCGAGCGCGGGCAGATCGCCGGCGAAGCTGAAGCGGCCGTGCAGCAGCTTGCGGCTGTGGTCATCGAGGAAGCTGTAGAGCCGCGTCTGGCGCGCCTTACCGGGCCGCTGTGGGTCCGGCAGCCACGGTCCCATGCGCATGTCCGACTGCCATAGATCGTTGGGCGCGAGCGCCTCGAAGCGGTCGAGGTCCTTCGTGCTGCTCGCGCTCGCCGGCCGCGCGCTGATGCCCTCGCGCTGAAGGACGCGATGCAACGTGCTGCGGGTCAGCACGCCCGACTCGAGCAGCCCGGTCTCTTCGGCGATGCGCACGATGCGGTCGAGCGAGCGCTCGGGCACCTCGCGCTTGAGCGCGACCACCGTCTCGATCTGCTCCGGCGTCAGCGCCTGCACGCCACGCTGCGGCCTCGGCTTGTCCATCAGCCCCGGTAAGCCGCCTTTGCGGTAGCGGCGCACCCAGCTGCGAAGCGTCTCCGCGCTGACGCGCAGCGGCTCGCCGTCGGGGCCCGGCCAGTTCTTGCCCGCGAGCTGCTCGAGCAGGGGGCGTCGCTGCCCCCGCGGGGGCTCGAGCGCGAGGTAGGCGCTGATCGCCTGGTAGCGGCAGAGCGCCATCTGCTCGTGCCGGTCGTCGTCGTCCATGGGCACCTCCTTGTGAGGAGGGCACCTTCGCAGCGGCCTCGCGCGTGCTCGACGACACCTTCTGTGGGTCGGGCTGCGTCGCTCACTTGGCACCGCACCGGACGAGCGCGTACGGTCCTCTCCCAGGAGCGGCGCTTCCGGAGGTCAAAGCAACCAGGGCTGTCGGACGAGCTGCCTCCCGTGAGCCTCGGCCAAGAGGAGAGAGACGTGGATATCGAGGGCTACCGCGCCCTCGAGGAGCAGGGACAAACCCGAGCGCAGGGTGGACACTGCGCGCGGGCTGGCCCACCGCCGACGGTCTTCCGGAGGCGAGAGGCCACCTCCTATGTGGCTCTCCATTGGCCGAGGCTCGCTTCTCTCGATCACCGCACGGCGGAGCGCCGTCGCGGTCTCGTCTGCGTGCAGCAGTGCGCGGGACAGCCACCGCTGCTTGGTGCGCGTCGACGGCCGCCGCGCAAGCGGCTCCGTCGGCTCGTGGCGGTGCAGGCCCTCGTCGGCCGACAGCCAGTCCCACAGCGCGGTGATCACGATCAGGCTGCAAAACCAGATCGACGCGATGTCGTCCGGTGGACGCGAGTGGCACGTCTCCGTGGTGCCTCGCCGCCGCCATCGCTGCTTGTGCACGGTGACCCGCACAAGCTCGCCGCCGCGAAACGTGAGGAGCATGCGCGAGAAGGTGCCGTGGCCCTCCCAGTCATCGCCGGGACGAACGCCTCGGTAGACGAGCCGGCCGTCGGACTCGCGCCCGTAGAGCGTCGACGCGCTCGACAAGCCCGTACCCAAGACGCGCCGCAAGCGCTCGCTCGCCGTCCCGAGCAACGCGCCCGGTATCGCCCGACGAGATCCGTGCGGCGAGTTTCAGACGAACCGGGCCTCAGCTGGGCAGGGAAGAAGCGACGGGACA
>JAEZBP010000461.1 GCA_023427125.1 Pseudomonadota bacterium
GTGCAGAGCTGGGATCTCGATGGGCGCGGCGTGCCGCACGCCCGCGCCTACTTCGTCGCGGTCCGTGGCCGTGCGCGCGCCGCCGAGGGGCTGCTCACGGCGCTGCCGGGCTGGAGCGAGCCCGCCGTCGCCCGCGCGCTCCCCTTCGCCCGCGGCGACTGTCGCTCGGTCGGCGTCGACCTGCGAAGAGACAGGCTGCGCTGGACCGCGTACTTCAAGCCCGAGGGCGCCGGCGTGCCGCTCTGGAGCATCGAGCCGGTGGCGCGGTACCGCGCGGGGGCGTTCGAGGTGGCCGTCTTCGTGGAGCCCACCGAGCACGCCGAGCGAGCGTTTGCACGCACGGCTCGCCACGCCATCTCGTTCCGCGGCGAGCGCGACGTACCTCCGGCCGTGCTCAGGCCGCTCATGCGCTGGGTCGTCGACCGCGTCCGTCACGCAGAGCAGTCGACCGTGACCGACCTCGGCGCCGCCCTCGTACAGCCTCCCGCGCCGTGGCGCACCAGCCCACCGAGCCCCCGATGACGAACCAACCCGACCCCGGAGACTGCCTGGTCGAAGCCCGCGCCACCGATCGCTACTTCGACTACTGCCTGCAACCCTACGAGCCGCGCAGGACGTGGAGGGGCGGGCTGCGAGGCGAGAGCCTCCTCTGGCACAGCGCCCTCGTCGCCGACGCCACCCCGGACACCGCCTCCCTCTTCCGCAGCGTGCAGGCGCACGCCGGCGCCGATGCGACGGTCTGGGGCGTCAAGCACATCGACGGTCGGCTGTCGTGGGAGCTCTACTTCTACGACTCGGCGAAGGAGGAGCCGCGCGTCCACATCACCGATCTGTCGCGGGGACTCTCCCCGGCGCTGCGGATCACCGCGCCATGTACCGAGCGGATCCCCTACTTCATGTGGAGCTTCGACGTCCCGCCGAGCTTTCGCGCCGGTGACGCCGTTCCTGCCGTGAGCTACTACCTCGCCGATCCGGTCGGCCAGGCCGGGCGCTCGTACCGCGCAACCGAGCAGCGCACCGAGCTCGAGAACGTCTATCACTTCTTCCATCCGAAGCGGGAGATCCGCGAGGTGATGGCGCGCCTCCAGAGCAGCGTGTTCGTCGACTGGTCGCGGGTCGATCTCGCCGCGGTGCTCCTGCCCGAGCTCTTCACGTGCCGGAAGATCTGCGTGGCGAAGAAGCGCACCGCGGACGCGGTGTACTACTCGGGGATCACGATCGACCAGCTGCTCTTCTTCCTGCGCCGGTTCGCGTATCCGGAGGCGCTCGTGTCGTTCGCGACCGCGCACCGTGACCGCTTCGAGCATCTGCTCTTCGACGTCGGGATCGATTATTTCGTCGACCCCGAGGGGCGTGTGTGCATGCCGAAGAGTGGGTATTACTCGACGCTGTGACGGCGACCGCGAGCGGAGCAGGACCGATGTGGCGTCACGAGAGCAGCGGGCTCGCCTCGGACGGCAGTGTCTCGCTGCGCTTTCGGCGGCGCGCGGACGACGCGCTCGTCGTGGTCATGGTCGACCGTCCAGGCCGCGCTCCCCGCGCGCTCCTCCGCACGCCGTTCGGCGACTTCTGGTACGGGCGCACCGAGAAAGTCACCCCCGCCGAGGCAGGCGCGTTCGTCCGCGCCCTGGCCGACCGCTTCGTGCATGAGGGCTGGGCAGGCGAGCTCCCGCACCTATCGGCTGTCGACGAGCACCGCGACGGCGATGACGCGCGGGATGGGTCCTCGGTCGCCGCGCGGACGCTCGCCGAGCTCCTGGTGGCCGAGCTCGGCGGCGGCGTCGAGATCGAGCAGCACGCTCCTGGAGTGTATCGAGCCCTGGTCGCGCCGCGCGCCGGCGCTGTGACCGCGGAGCGCGTCGCCATTCTGGTCGGAGATCTGCCCGACGGGCTCGTCGCTGGGGATGGGGTCCGCGCGTGCCCCGAGCGCCGCGATCACACCGAGTCGATGCTCGGGGCGTCGCGCGTCGCGGCGGCGCTCATCCGTCGCGCGGCTGGACGACAGCGAAGTGGGCTCGCGATGGCCGAGGCCGCGATCGAGGCGGCGCCCGGCAGGACGCCGCGCGACGCCGCGCTTCCCGAGCTCGAGAGCCACGTGTTCGCGCTCCGCGCCTCGGGCTACACGGTGATCCCCGGCGTCCTCGAGCCCGATCACGTCCGTGAGCTTCGCGGCATCGCCGCCGCCGCGCTCGATCGCGCGCTCGAAGCCGAGCGCGAGTCGGGGCTCTTGCCCCAGACGATCGTCGAGGTCCACGACCCCGAGACGTTCGTGCTCAATCGCGCGCTCTACTGCTGGGGCGAGGCCTGCATTCGCCTCCTCGAGCATCCGCTGATCGAGCAGCTCGCGTCGCTCGTGATGGGACCGCACCGGCTCCACGAGATGGCAGCGCAGATGGCGGTGCCCGCCCCGCACGTCGATCCTGCGCGCACCGAGCGATGGCATCGCGACGTCGACCTGCCGGAGAGAGGCGACACCGTTCGCTACCTGTGGTTCATGTTCCCGGTCGATCCCTTCACTGCCGACAACGGCGCGACGTGGATCGTGCCGGGCAGTCAGTCGCTGCCCGATCGCGAGATCCCTCGCACGCGGGTCAGCGAGCGCTTCCCGACGCGCCGGCAGATCCTCTCGAGCCCGGGCGATCTCGTCGTCGTCGACCCCATGGCCCTCCACACGTGGGGGCACAACCGCACCGCCGCGCCGCGCCGCATGCTGAACGTCATGCTCTGCGCGCCCGGCACGACGACGGTGCTCGACCACTGGTCGATCGCCGGGCCGGCGCTGCGCAGGTCCGCGAGCGCGCGCGTCCGCGCGCTGCTCGCAGAGCCCACGTCACCGGCGCTCGAGCCCGCGTGGGCCGCGTTGCCGCCAGGCCACCCGGCGGGCGCGGGCGACGCGCCGTGACTTACGAGCGGCCGAGCGAGCCCTGACCCGCGCGTGCTTCGGACTCCCGC
>JAEZBP010000536.1 GCA_023427125.1 Pseudomonadota bacterium
GCCTGCGTACTCCGCGCAGCCTGCGCACGCCGCGCCGGCGGCCCCCTCGAAGGGCGCGCCGCCGAGCGCGCTGCTCGAGGCGGCGGCCCGGGCGCTCGCCGAGAGGATGGGCGCGCCGATGGATCAGGCGCGCACCGTCGCGTCGATCGTGCTCGAGGTCGTGCAGGCGCACGGCGGCTTGCCGCAGGGCAAGGAGGGCGACTGGAAGAAGTGAGCCGGTTCGAGCCGCTCCGTCGCCGGAGCGGCTCGGATCGCGCCTGCGCTACTCGGGGTCGCAGGGCCCTTCGCAGGTGTGGATGATCTCGCCGGTCTGAAAGAAGTGCAGGGTCTGCGCGAGCGCGCGGGGGTTCCTCCGCACGTCTCCGTGAGGATCGTCGCCCTCGCGCACCGGCACGTTGATCAGCGGCTCCTCGAGCCCGAACTCGAACTCGACGATCGCGCTCCCGGTGTGCCGCTCGGGGCTGTCGATGGTGCTCACGACCTCGTCGATGCCCCAGATCGGCCTCGTCTGCGGGGCGATCGTCACGGCGCCGATCGCCCGCGCCATGATGTGCGCGCCGAGCGTGGTGACCTGATGATCGCCGATCGCGGGCTGCAGGATGACCTGGTGCGAGGGTGTGCCCGGCAGCGGGTCGTTCATGATGTGGCGTGAGTAGGAGCCGGGCTCCGCGCGATCCCAGATCTGCTGCATGTAGTTGAGGACGATCTGGATGTCGACGCCGTCCGTGATCGCCATGCGCATGAAGCCGAGATAGAGATCGAAGTCGACGCTGCGGTTGAGCAGCAGGTTGTAGGGCTGGCCCGGCACCCCGAGGATGCCGCGGGTCACGTCGGTCGTGACCGCCATGTAGGTCGCGCCGAAGATGCCGCCCTGCGAGTCGCCGGTGTAGAAGCCCTCGTTGGTGTCGATGACGCTCTCTTCGCCCACCAACAGATCGGGGTGCTCGCCGAACGCCCCGAGCATGAGCCGCATCGCGGAGAGCGAGTTGACGATGCCCTGGATCAGGCGCTCCGGGACCGCGCGGAAGTTGTGGAACTGCGCGGTGGTGAGGGTCCGGATGAGGTCCCCGACGTCCTCCATCGCCATGCCGATCATGTTGACGCCGAAGGGCGCGAAGCCGTTGGCGTTCCCGAACTCCGAGAGCCAGCCGGCGTTGGCCTGGCCGCGGTCGCCGAGCAAGCCGTGGCCGTACTGGATCGGCCTCACCTTGTTGTCCGGCGACGCGCTCCGCGGGATGTTGACGACGACCGGGTACTCGGCGGTGCCGTTCTGCTCGGGCATCCCGTCGGCGCCGAGGTTCAAGGTGCTGCCGGGCTCGGTGCTGGTGAGGAAGAGCGGGACGGTCATCATCACGTGCACGCGGCGCGCGATGTTCGCGTTCTGCTCCGGCGTGAATTCCTCGATCGACTCGATGCGGAAGTCGGGCCCGTCCTCGCCGATCGCCGCGAGGGTCGCGTCGCGCACCGCGAGCATCCAGCCGGTGTCGTTCTCGAGGCTGGCGGTCGTGAAGTCCCAGGCGAGCTGGAGCGTGTCGCGCGCGACGCCGTGATCGGCGAGGGTCGTGAAGAGGCCCTCGAAGTGATCGCGCCGGCTCTGGACGTACGGGAGGTCGAAGTCGTCGCCGTCGCGCAGCGCCTGGAAGACCGGTGAGGGCGGGATGGCGGCGCCGCTCGCGTCGACGACGCCGCGGATCGCGACGATGTAGCGCGTCGCGTGCTCGAGCACGACGACCGGCCGGATGATGAACGCCTGCGACGCTTGCTCGCTGGCCATCGACCGATCGAGCTCCGCGAAGTGCGGCACGCGCTCGCCGGTCTCGGCGTCGATGAGCACGGTGGGCGAGTCGTCTTCGAGCGAGCGCGCGATGGTCGACGGCGTCGGGAGGCCGGTGGTGCTCGCGCCGGGGAGGTACGCGAGCATCGACGCGTTCACCGACCACCCGTCGCGCGTGTGGAGCGGCGAGGGATCGATGTGCGCGCGGCCGCGGATCCGCGCCCGCGGCAAGGTGGTGGCGCCGACCGCCAGCCGCAGCCCCGTCGGGGTGCTCGGGTCCGGCGTCGTGAAGTAGTCGGACGGCCACGGCAGCGCGCAGTGCTCGGGGACGAGCGGCTCGCAGTCCGCGCGCAGCAGATCCTCACCGGGCCCCGCGTCGGTCCCGCCGTCGGGCACGACCGGATCGACCGGGCCATCGCACGCACAGAGGAGAACGACCAAGAGGAAGACGGCGCTGTTTCGCATGCAGGTCACCACACGATGCCGAGCCGGGAGCTGCGCGTCCAGTGCCCCGTGCCAGCGCGCGTGCCCGAGCCCGTGCCCGTGCCCGTGCCTGATCAGGATCGCGAGGTCTTCGTCATCCGGACGAGCATGGCGACCACGCGGGCAAGGAGGGTGCGTGCCTCGCCCGTGCGCTGTTCGTCGGCGTGTTGGCGTCGGTGAACGATGTGGAGGATCGCCGCGGCCTCGGTCGCCGACCGGCGCGCGATCCGATAGAACCGGCGCTTCTCGTCGGGGCTGAACTCGCCCGCGCCCTCCGCGATGTTCAGGACGACGGATGTGGCCGCGCGGTCGAGCTGGCTCTTGAGGTGTGCGCGGCCACTGGGCATCTGCTCGATGATGGCGTCGCACAGGTCGAGGACGTCCAAGACGCGCTGGTAGACGTCGAGACGCTCGTGATCGAATGACATGCCTCCCTTATCGGTCTGGGAGTGCCGAGGTTGCGGGTCGAGCACTCGCTCGCTGGTTCGAGTCTGCGGCCGCAACGGTGCGCGGTGGCTGCGGCGCGGCTCGGCGACGAGCTGAACAGCCGGGCACGGGCACGGGCACGGGCTCGGGCACGGCAGCGGGGCGCTTTGTCAGCGCCCTGCTACGGTGCGCTCTCGCAATGGCCGTCCAACGCCTCGACGCCGCCGACCGCGAGCTCTTCGCGCTCGTGTCCCGCGCGTCCTTCGCCAACCCGTTCAGCGCCGAGCGCGACGAGCTCGACGTGCGCATCGCGGGCACCGAGCGCGAGGATCCGGAGCTCGTGGCGCGGCTCCTGACGCGGCTCGAGTCGCGGCTCTCCGCCATCGAGGCCGCCGGGGATCTGGCGCCCGAGCTCCTCGCGCCCGAGGACTGGCGGCGCGTCGAGCACGCGATCCTCTTCGAGACGTTCCATCGCTACGTCGATCGGCTCGACGCGCTCATCGAGGCGCAGCTCGCCCGAGGCGCGCAGCCGGTCGCGGTGCCCTTCGCGGACGAGCTCCTGCGGCGCCTCGCGCGGCGCGGCATCGCCGACGACCACGCCGTCCGCATGCTCTCGCTCTTCTGGCAGATGCGCCGCGCGTACTACTTCATCGCGAACGGCCTCGCCGGGATCAGCCCCTCGATGCGCCGGCTGCGCGAGGCCCTCTGGAACGACGTCTTCACCCACGACATGGCGCGCTTCGAGCGCCTGCTCTGGGACCGCCTCGAGGACTTCGCGCTCATCCTGCGGGGCGAGACCGGCAGCGGGAAGGGCCAAGCGGCCGCGGCGATCGGCCGCTCGGGCTACGTGCCCTTCGACGCGAAGCAGGGCGCGTTCACCGCGAGCTTCACCGAGCTCCTCGTCCCCATCAACCTCAGCCAGTTTCCGGAGACGCTGATCGAGTCGGAGCTCTTCGGCCACAAGAAGGGCGCGTTCACCGGCGCGGTCGACTCGCACGCCGGCGTGTTCACGCGCTGCAGCCCGAACGGCGCCATCTTCCTCGACGAGATCGGCGAGGTCTCGATCCCCGTACAGATCAAGCTGCTCCGGGTCCTGCAGGATCGCGTCTTCACGCCGGTCGGCAGCCACGAGGAGGCGCGCTTCGAGGGCCGCGTGATCGCGGCGACCCACCGGGACCTCGCGGAGCTGCGCGCGCGCGGGATCTTCCGCGACGACTTCTACTACCGGCTCTGCTCGGACGTGGTCGAGATGCCGCCCTTGCGGCAGCGGCTCGCCGAGGATCCGCGCGAGCTCGACGTGCTCCTCTCGGAGCTCGTGCGCCGCATCGTCGGCGCCGACGACGAGGAGATCGTCCGCGGCGCCAAGGCCGCGATCGGCGCCGGCATCCCGGCCGGCTATCGGTGGCCCGGCAACGTGCGCGAGCTCGAGCAGTGCGTGCGGCGCGTGCTGCTCACCGGCCGGTGCGCGCCGGATCTCGCCGCCGCCCTGCCCGGCGATCCGACCGCCCGCTTCCTCGCCGAGGCGGGGGCCGGCACGATGGAGGCGCGCGAGCTCACCGCGCGCTACTGCGCCCTGCTCCACGAGCGCCACGGTACCTACGAGGAGGTCGCGCGCATCACCGGCCTCGACCGGCGCACCGTGCGCAAGCACGTCCAGCAGATCCGTGGTGGGCAAGACGGCGATTGACTCCGCGGCGCAAGCTTGTGAGCCTTGGCGGGCTCGCAGCCGATGAACCGCACGCTCCTCATCCTCGCCGGTGCCCTGGTCCTCGGCGGCATCGCGATGTTCTACATCTACGCGGAGACGTACGTCTCGGAGGCGACCGGCGGTTCGCGCGTGCTCGTGCTCACCGCGGCGGGGGACATCCCCTTCGGCGAGCCGCTGCGGCCCGAGTGGCTCACCGTCACCGAGCTGCCGCAGTCGTACGTCGAGGAGCGGCACCTGCGCGCGTCCGATCTGCGCCGGCTCGTCGGCGTGCCGCTCGCGCAGTCGGTGCGCTCGGGCGAGGCGATCCTCCGGACCGATCTCTCGTCGCTCTCGGCGCAGCAGCGCACGCTCTCGGGCGAGATCCCGGCGGGCAAGCGGGCGGTCAGCATCCACGCCCAGCCGGAGTCCTCGTTCGCCGGCCTCCTGCGCCCCGGCGATCGGGTGGACGTCCTCTACACCGTGGGCGATCCCCGCGAGCCGAACTCCGGCCGGACCGTGGTGCTCGCGCAGAACCTCCTCGTGCTCTCGGTCGGGCTCGGCACGCTGCGCTCGTTCGACGACGATCGGAACCGCGGCCGGGAGGACCCGTCGATGCAGGTGAGCCTCGAGGTCGGGCTCGAGCAAGCGCAGCAGCTCACTCACGTGCGGGGCGACGGGTCGATCCGCCTGCTCATGCGCAACGCGAACGACATCAGCATCGTGACGCCGCCGCCCGAGGTGCTCGAGGCGAGCCTCTCGGATCCGGCGCGGCGCGCCGACTGGCTGCGGCGCTTCGCGCTCGTCCAGCGC
>JAEZBP010000560.1 GCA_023427125.1 Pseudomonadota bacterium
AGCCGGAGCCGCTGCTCACGCGCGATCTGCTCTCGGTGCGGCCGCCGCCGCCCGGGCTCGCCGCCGAGCACCACGCGCTCTGGGAGGAGGTCCGCGCGCGGGTCCGCACCATCGAGGACGAGACCTACTTCGACATGCTCGGCGTGCCCCGCGACGCGCCCGCGAGCGCGGTGCAGAAGGCCTACTTCCAGCTCGTGAAGAAGTGGCACCCGGACCGGCTGCCGAAGGAGCTCGGGGAGCTGCGGCCGTACGTCGAGGACATCTTCCGGCACCTCACGCAGGCGCAGCAGGTCCTCTCGAGCGAGGAGGCGCGCGGCCCCTACCTCGCGTCGGTGCAGGACGGCGGCGGCACCCCGGCGGCCGAGCGCAAGCTGGCCGCCATCATCCAAGCCGCCATGGACTACCGGAAGGTCGAGGTGATGGTGCGCCGGCGCGAGCTGGACGCGGCGCTCGCGCTGCTCGATCAGATCCTGTCGGTGAACGACGAGGACGCCGACTACCACGCGACGCGCGGGTGGGTGGTCTTCCAGCAGAGCCCGAGCGACGCGGAGCTCCGGCCGGTCGTGCTGGCCTCGCTCGATCGCGCCATCGCGCTGAGCCCGAAGCACGACAAGGCCCACTACTACAAGGGCATGGTGCTCGAGCGCGCGGGGCGCCGCGCCGACGCCGCGGAGTGCTTCCGGCGGGCCGCCGAGCTGAACCCGAAGAACATCGAGGCCGCGCGCATGGTGCGGCTCTCCGAGATGCGCGGGAGCGATGCGCCCGCCAAGGGCGAGGACAAGCGCGACTCCCTCCTCGGCAAGCTCTTCGGCTCGAAGAAGAAGTAGCTCGCGCTCGCTGACGCCTCGGGGAGGGTGCATTGCGCGGCTCCCCTCCTGCTCGCGGGAGGGGTCGGGCCGAAGCGCCTTCTGCAGGCCCCTCCCCCCGGACGACTTGTGATCACGCGGCGGCGATGCGGCGGACCGACTCGGCGTAGTCGATGGGCCGGCGGCGCGCCGGGACCGGCGGCGGGAGGCCGGCGAGCGAGACGACGAGCTCGCGCTGCGAGGCGCGGTCGAGCCCGGTGAAGCGCAGGCCCGCCGAGTAGCCGGGATCGCCGGCGCGCCAGCCCTCGAGCACGCGGGCGACCTCCGCCTCGGTGTCGATCCACGCGTCGCTCGCCGGCGCCTGGAAGCTGAGCAGCACGCGGTCGCCGACGTGCACCGGCGCGTCGCACGCGACGAGCGCGCCGCGCGGGGAGAGATCGAGGATCCGCTCGCCGATCAGGCGGAACTGATCGAGGGCGACCGCGTGGCAGCGCGAGCGCACGGAGCGGCGGAGGCTCTTGCGGGTTCGGAGCGGGACGAGGATGGGCATCACCGCAGCGTACGGGCCCCGCGCGTCTGCACGAAGAAACCGGCTCAGCGGACCGCGAGCGGGAAGCTGCGGACGGCGGCGACGCGGGCGAAGGCGAGGTCGATGCCCGCCGCGTCGAAGGGCGAGACACGCACCCGGCGCACCAAGAGGCGCGCGTCCGCGCTGGCGTCGAGCAGCGCCACGTCCTCGGCGGCGATGCGGAAGCTGCCCTCGTCGTGCGCCACGCAGGTGAGCGTCTGGGCGCCCGAGGCGAGCTCGATCTCGACGAGATCGCGGGGATCGTCGCCGTCCCACTGGAGGGTCAGCGCGCCCGCGCGGGTGATCTCCGTGAGCCGCCCGTCGAGGCCGGCGAAGGTGCCGTCGGCGCCGACCAGCTCGAGCCCCGCCACGGCAGCCGGCGCCGGGACGATGACCTCGAACGCGCCGACCTCGACCCCGCCCTCGGCGAGGAACCGGTACTCGTCGACCTCGGGCTCGGGCATCGCCAGGGCGGCGTCTCCCGCGTAGAACACGCCGGCGAGGACGCTCGCGAGATCCGGGAAGGTCCGCGGCGAGAGGCGCGCCTCGGTGTCCGCCACCGCGACGTGCAGCGCGCCGACGTCGAGCAGCTCGACGAGCAGCTCCACGTCCGCGTGCTCGGTGCCGAGCGTGTCGACCGGATCGACGAGCGTGCAGCTCCCGAGCTCCGCCGCCGAGCCGCTGCCGAGGAGGCGCAGGACCGAGTCGCCGTCGATGCCCTGGTAGCGCGCGAACGCCGCGCGCAGCGTGGTGCGGCCGGTGCCGTCGATGGCCGAGCGCTCCACGTGCAGGACCCCGACCGAGCCGCTGAGCGCGCCGGTCTCCACGCTCGCCGGCTCGGCGGTGCTGCAGCCGGTGACGAGGACGGTGGCGATGGCGAGGAGCGCGAGTGACCGCATGGTCGACCTGTGAAGCCGATTATATGGGCCGCCGCGCGAGCACACAAGCTCCCGTCACGCCATCTCCCCTCGCCCTTCTCGACCCAGGAACGAGCCGCGCGAGGGGAGCGGCACGGCAAGTGCTCGGCTCGGCCCGCATGACGCGCAGGACCGAAGAAGCGGGCGAGATCTTCGATGGACGGGCCGGCGAGGGAGACAGGTTGTCAGCGCTCGAGCGAGACGCGGGACGAGCTGTCCATCCCTACCGCGACGGCCGGGACGGGCTGATCGTGAAGCGGCGCGCGCTGGCCGGCGAGCTCGAGCGGCTCGAGCGGGCGGCGGCGCGGCGCGATCGGATCGCGGGGGAGCTGACGGCGATCGACGAGGAGCTGCGAGCGCGCCGCTCGCCGCTCGAGCTCATCGCGATCAAGACGCCGTGCCGCGAGCGCTGGGACGCGATGAAGGGCGACGACGTCACGCGGCGCTGCGGGCGCTGCCAGCGTGACGTGCACGATCTCTCGCGGATGACCGAGGCCGAGATCGAGGCGCTCTTCGCGCGGGCGGGCGCCTCGCCGTGCGTGCGGCTGCGGCGCCGTCCCGACGGGTGCGTGGTCACGGCGGACTGTCCGGTCG
>JAEZBP010000565.1 GCA_023427125.1 Pseudomonadota bacterium
CATGTAGCCGGCGACCACGCGATAGGCCTCGCCCTCGCGCGTGACGATGCCTTGCTCGATCAGGTACTCGAGCTCGCCCTCGAGCTCGTCGCGCTCGGCGTCGGGGAGCGCGCGCGCGATCTGCGCGAGCGTCGCCGGCCCCTCGAGCGCGAGCCACGCGACCGCGCGCCGCCGATGGCCGAGGCGGCGATGGCTCTCGAGCAGCGGCTCGTCCTGATCGGCGCGACGCGCGAGGTTCGTGACCGTGCGCAGGCTCTTGCCGAAGCGGCGCGCGATCGCGCGGAAGCTCAGCCCCCGCGCGCGCGCCTCGCGGAAGTACGCGGTGGCCACGAGGTGCTGGAGATCGTCGAGCGGCAGGGCCATGACACGGGCGAGCACGAGCGCCGGCGTGAGCGCGACCTCGACCACTCGAACCCGCACGTCGACCGGCGAGATTGACATCGCGCGAGCGTAGACAGCAACGCCCGGCGAGGCGAGATCGAGGGAGCAGAACTTCGGGCCGAGGAGGGATCCGAGAGCTCGATGCGCGTACGATGGTGACCTCGAGGTCTGCCCGTGTACCACCAAGACGAGCTCTATCCGCCCGGTCCGCGCGAGGTCCCCGCCGACCTCACCGCGCCCACCGCCGCCTACAAGCGCAGCTCGTGGCTGGCCTTCGCCGGGCTCATCGCCTTCGTGCTGCTCTACGTCGGGCTCACTGGGTACTTCGGCTGGCTCGTCTACCGCCTCGTGCGCGACTCGCTGCACAGCGGCACCGTCGGCGGCTTCTTCCTCGCCATCCCGCCGCTGCTCTTCGGCCTCTTCCTCCTGCGCGGCCTCTTCGTCGTGAAGCACACCGCCGATCCGACGCGGGTCGAGGTGCGCGAGGAGGACGAGCCGGCGCTCTTCGCGTTCGTGCGCCGCATCGCCGACGACACCGGCGCGCCGCGCCCGCACCGCGTCTTCCTCTCCGCGCGGGTCAACGCGGCCGTCTTCTACGACCTCTCGTTCCGCAACCTGCTCTTCCCCTCGCGCAAGAACCTCGAGATCGGTCTCGGCCTCGTGAACGCGCTCTCGCTCGACGAGCTGAAGGCGGTGGTCGCCCACGAGTTCGGCCACTTCGCCCAGCGCACCATGGCCATCGGCCGCTGGGTGTACATGGCCCAGCAGATCGTCGGGCACATCGTCGCCACGCGCAGCTGGCTGGACTCCGTGCTCGGGTGGATCTCGCGCATCGATCTTCGCGTCGCGTGGATCGGCTGGATCATGCGGCTCTTCGTGTGGGCCATCCGCGCGGTGCTCGACACCGCGTTCCGCATCATCATCCTGGCGCACCGCGCGCTCAGCCGCGAGATGGAGCTGCAGGCCGATCTGGTCTCGGTGTCGGTGAGCGGCAGCGACAGCCTCATCCACGCGCTCCACCGGCTCGGCCCCGCCGACGACGCGTGGGAGCGCGCGGTCGGCTTCGCGGGAGGCCAGGCAGCGCGGAAGAAGCCGGTCGCCGATCTCTTCGCGGTGCAGGAGAAGGTGCTCGATCGGCTGCGCTGGGTCTTGAATGACGACTCCCTCGGCGCGACGCCCGCGCTGCCGGAGCGGAGGCCCGAGGCGCACCGCGTCTTCGAGGAGGAGCTCGCGCAGCCGCCGCGCATGTGGTCGACCCACCCGCCGAATGGCGAGCGCGAGGCGAACGCGAAGAAGCTCTACCTGCCCTCGAAGCTCGACCCGCGCTCGGCGTGGGCGCTCTTCCGCGATCCGGCGGCCACCCGGCGCGCGGTCACGCAGCGCTTCGCGGAGGCCGCGTTCGGCGAGGCGAAGGACGAGCCCGCGCCGATCGAGGAGTCGCTGGCGTTGATCGACGAGGACTACGCGATCCCCTCGCTCGATCGCCGCTATCGCGGCGCGTACCTGAACCGCACCGTCGTCGGCGCGGTGGCGCAGGTCGCCGACCTCTACGATCCGATCGGAGCGGAGCAAAGCGACGGCATGCCGACAGCCCGGAGGCGCGCAGCGCCGGAGGGCGGAGGCGTGCCGCCGCGCAGCGGAGCGACCGATGTGTTCGTCGACGAAGAGCCGGAGGCGATCGTGCGGCGCCTCGACGCGCTCTACCCGGAGTCGCTCAAGGAGCAGCTCGAGCGGGCGAGCGAGCTGCGGCGCGAGCAGAGCCTCTTGACGGCGTTGCAGGACGGGATCCTCAGCGCGCCCGGAGGGGTCATCCGCTACCGGGGCCGGGAGATCCCGCGCAAGCAGCTCACCGAGGTCATCGAGCGAGTGAAGCGCGAGCACACCGAGGCCGACAACGCCGTCCTCGCGCACGATCGGGCGTGCCGCACCGCGCACCGCATCGCGGCGCGCCGACTCGGCGGCGGGTGGGAGGACTACCTGGTGAGCCTCGCGTCGCTCCTGCACTACGCCGACCACGCGTCGGCCGACGTGCGCGACGCGATCGAGCACATGCACCACGTGCTGAACATCGTGACCGCCGACGGGCACGTCTCGAGCGGCGAGCGCGTGCGGCTGCTGTCGGCCTGCCAGGACGTCTGGAACACGATCAGCGCGGCGTTCTCGCAGCGCGAGGACGTGGCACTGCCGGCGCGGGTCCGCGAGACGCTCGAGGCCGAGAGCTGGATGGAGGCGCTGGCGGGTGGCTTCGATCTCTCGCCCCCGCACGACCAGAACCTCGGCGACTGGCTCAGGGTCGTCGACTCCTGGGCCTACAGCACGTCCGACACGCTCGGGGCGCTGGCCTCGCGGACGCTCGAGGCGCTGCTCGAGGCGGAGGCCGAGGTCGAGCGCGCGCTGCGCGAGGGCGCCGAGCTGCCGGAGGCGCCCCAGGTCGCGAGCGCTCCGAGGCAGTACTCGACGCTGGTGCTCGGCCAGGAGCGCGAGCGCCAGAAGAAGCTCGGCTGGTGGGATCGCTTCCAGCTCGCGGACGGCTTCGTGCCGGGCGCCGCCCGCCTGGCGGTGGCCTCCGGGCTGCTCTTGCCGGCGATGCTCTTCACCGGCAGCGCGGGAGAGGCGACGGTCACGATCTACAACGGCCTGGGCATCCCGGTGGAGGTCTCGATCGACGGAGAGTCGGAGGTCGTCTCGCCGCGCGGCGTGGCCTCGATCGACGTCGCGACCAACGCGCACGCGCAGGTCGTGGCGAGGGCCTCGTCGGGCCGCGAGATCGAGCGCTTCGAGGCCGACGCGGACTACGCGTGGGGCGATTACGTCTACAACGTCGCGAGCGCGAGCCCGCTCGTCGAGTGGACCGCCTCGTACGGCAGCGCGAGCGAGCGCCCCGAGCGGCCGCTCGGCACCGTGCGCTGGCACCAGACGAGCGTGGACGCGATCTTCACGGAGCCGCCGCGGTCCGTCTCGCTGCCGCGCGGCTCGAGCGGCACCACGCGCGACGCGCTCGCCGGCCTCGCCGACGCGCCGCCGATGATGCAGGTCGGCAACTGCTCCGATCCCGCGGAGCGCCAGGCCATGATCGAGGCCCACCTGCGCTGGGATCCGAGCGACGATCCGAAGCTCGGGGAGTGGATGAGCCACGTCGAGGACGAGGCCACGCTCCTCGCGATCGTGCGCGAGCGGCTCGAAGCCGAGCCCGGGCGAGTGTTGTGGCTGCGCCTCGAGCAGGATGCCGCGGGGGATGCTCGCGCCGAGGTGTGCGCCCGCCATCGCGAGCTCGCGGCGGCGGCGCCCGAGAGCGCCGACTACGCGTATCTCGCGACGCGCTGCATCGAGGACGAGGCCGCGCGAGACGCGGCGTTCGTCGAGCAGCACCAGCGCCACCTCTCCCACCCATGGCTCGCGATGGCCGCGGGCTACGAGCACGCAGGACACGCGCGCTGGGACGAGGCGCTGAGCTTGCTCTCGGCATGCCGGATCGGAGAGACCTCGACGTTCTTCTCGGCGATCGCCATCGACGTTGCACGGATCCGACGAGTGCGCGCGGAGGTGCCGTCGGCGGTCGTGCTCGACGATCTCATCGCGGACTCGCAGCCGCTCCGCTTTCTCCTCTCCTTCGACGGCATCGGCGTACCGCCGGGCGATCCTGCTTCCGAGCTCTCCTTGGCGCCCTGGCGGTCGCTCGCGCGCGGCGAGCTCGAAGGGGTGCTCGGCGCGCTCGCGATGGACCCCAACAGCGCCCCGGCGCAATCCACCCTCCTCCGTCTCGTCGCCGCGTCCGACGGCGCGCCCCCCGCGATGGTGGCGGAGGCGTTCGCGCTCGCTCCCGCCGCGGGCATCAATGCCCGCACCGTCTGGCCCACCATGGCGCTCGCGGTCCGCGAGGGCCGCGACCCTCAGCCCTTCATCGCTTTCGCTCGCGAGAACGCCGAAGAGGAGAGCGAGGCAATGATCTCGCTCCTCGACGCGGGCCCGCTCGCGGCGGATCCGAGCGGCACGATGCATGGGGTGGTGGCGGGGCTCGACCCGGTGTTCCGAGGCCACGCGCTCGTGATGGGCATCGTCCTCCTCGGCGACGCCGCTCCGGCCGAGTGGCGCCACGACGCCCGCGCCCTCCTCTTCACGAGCGAGCGCCCCTACTTCCGCTGATCGCTCCACGTCCCCCTCCCTCTGCGCATCCGACGCAGCTAGCGAAGGAGGGCAAGAAAAATGTCGCGCAGAGACGCAGAGACGCCGAGGAAGTGCATGAACCCTCTGCGCCTCTGCGCCTCCTGAGAAACAGATCCGAGATCGCGCGTGAACGTTCGGTCCCCCTCCCGCTCGCGGGAGGGGTTAGGGGAGGGTCCCCGGAGAAGGCGCTTCACCCAGCCCTCCCCCGACCCCACCCGCGCGCCGGGGGGGGGGCCACG
>JAEZBP010000718.1 GCA_023427125.1 Pseudomonadota bacterium
GCGCTGAGCACCGGCTTCTTCGGCGCCGCCGGCGCCGGCGCCTCGAGCTGGCTGAGGACGCTGGCGATCTCGTCCTTCGTGTCGAGCTCGTCGAGATCGATGTCCTCTTCGAGGTCGAGCTCGTAGGCCTTGGCCGCCGGCTTCGTGCTCATGACCGGGCGGCCGTTCTTGGCGCGGCGCACGTCGCGCTCGTAGGTGCCCTCCTCGATCTGGCGCGCGATGCGGCCCCAGTAGGTGAGGTAGATCGCGTAGCGCGCGCTCAGCTGCTGCAGGCGGAAGCGGGCGGCGGTGTTGCGCGGCTTGTCCTTGGCGAGGATGGCGAAGAGCCGCTCGAGGTCCTTGCGCGCGACCTGTGGCTCGATCCGTTCGATGCCCTGGAACCACTGCTCGTAGAGCGCCTTGAGGCGCTTCATCTTCACCTCGGCGTCGTGGAGCAGAAGATCGAACTCCTTCAGGTCCATCGGCAGCCGAGGTCAGAGCGGGGTGATGCGGAGGTTGTCGAACGAGAGGTTCGCCTCCCAGTCGTTGAACGCGAAGTGGTCGTGGCCACGGCCCTCGAGCGGGTTCGGATCGTCCATGTGCGCGAGCTCGACGTCGTCGACCCACGCGGTGATCCGGTTGCCCTGGCGCTCGATGCGCATGCGGTAGGTCTGCCCCGGCTCGACCCGCCGGCGCGGGCCGACCACGCGATCGTCGCCGTGCTCGTCGAGCCGCGCGATGGCGTTGATGCTGTTGTTCCAGCCGCCGAAGATCACGACGTAGCTCGTCGCGGTGTAGCTCTCGGTCGTCGCGCGCGAGCTGCCGTCGCCGAAGACCTCCACCTTGATGTCGCCCTGCGGGCTGTCGGAGCGCACGTCGAACTCGATGCGCACGTCGCGAGGCAGCCGGCGCCGGAGCCAGAGCGGCCTGTTGCGCGCACCCTGGATGTTCAGCCAGCCATTCTGGATCTGGTAGCGGCCGCCGGTGTTGTGCCAGTGGTCGCCGAGGTCCTCGCGCTCGAAGTCGTCCGTGAACCCCGTCGGCGGGATCGCCGGGTCGCCCTGCGGGGTGCACGCCACGAGGCCGAGCGCGAGGAGCGCCGTTCCAATGCTTCGCACGGCGCCGAATGTAGCAGCGTTGGCTCGCGCGCGCCTCGCTTGCTGGGCCCCTTCGCGCGCGCGGCCGAGCTCCGCAGGGGGCGGGGCATCTCGGCGCCACTCTCACGGGCGGACCCGGTCAGTCTCCGGCGCGGGTGGTGATGCGGAGGGTGTAGGGGCCGCGGCCGTCGCTATACGCGCAGGCGTAGACGCTGTAGCTGCCGGACTCCTCGACGGCGGTGTCGATGCGGGCGTTGGTGCCGTTGGTGTCGTCGTTGGACGCGACGTCCTCGAGCTTGGCGAGATAGAGGTAGTTGTCCCACTCGCTCGTCATCTCGGCGGTGACGTGCCAGCCGCGGCCGAGGGTGATCGGGTAGGTGTCGCAGGTGCGCCCGCCGTGCTGGGTCGCTCCGTCGGCGAGGGTGCCGCTGTGGTTCTGGTCGACCGGGGTGGCGTCGACACCCCCGCAGCCGACGGCGAGGGCGAGGAGCGCGAGGGGGATGATGATCTTCTGCATGATGTCTGGCCTCCTGCCGGCGGTTGCGTCGCCGGCGCGGAGCCCCCTGCGCAACACCCATGCCTCGCTCGCGCGCGTGCTCGCCTGCCCCGCCTGTCACGCTCGGGCGGCGCGAGGTCACGGCAGCGAAGGCGCTCTGTCCCAGCCGCGTAGTCGCCCGGTCGAAACAACTTACTTCGACCGGGCTCCTTACGGCCGGGCGCTGGCGATGGCGCGGGCCGCCCCGCTCATCGCGCTGCGGACCGCGCCGCTCAGCGCCTGCTCGGCGAGCTGGCGCTCCTGATCGGCGCGGGTGCCGCGCTGCGGCGAGCTGCCGGTTGCCGCGCCGTTCAGCACGCTGCGGATGCTGCGTCCGGGCTCCTCGAGCAGCATCAGCGAGACCTCGCAGCGCACCGAGACCTGCCGGCTCTGAGCACGCCGCTCCACCCGGTTGAGCGAGCCTTCGAGGCGCAGCTTCGGCAGGCGCCGCCGGCGGATCTGCTGCTCGGAGTCGGACGAGAGCTGATCCTCGCGCAGCACGCCCACGCCACGCAGGACGATCAAGTTGCGCATCACCTCGCGGTCGAGGACCTGGTCGAGCGAGCCGTGGCGGAAGGTGCTCCGGTTCTGCAGATCGCCGACGACGACCACGTAGCGGATCGTCCCCCAGTTGATGTCGCGGGCCCGCGGAACGACGGCGAACGACGGCATCACCGCGCCGCTCGCGGGGCGGGTCAGCGAGCGCGGCGGCGCGGTGGGCGCCACAGGCCCGGCGCTCGCCTCGATGCGCGTGATGGCCCGCTGCGCCTCGACCCGAACGACCGACGCGCGATCGCTCGCCGCGCGCTGCAGCGGACCGATCGCGGAGCGATTGCCCAGCCGGCCGAGCGCGGTGGCGGCGGCTGCGCGCACCGCGGGGCTCTCGTCGGAGAGCGCCGCGATGAGGTGCGTGGCGACGGCAGGGTCGCCGGTCGACCCGAGCGCGAGCGCGGCGCGAACGCGCGCGCGGAAGTCGCCGCTGTCGCGGAGGACCCGCACGACGGTCGCGTGATCGCTCTGCGCGAAGGTGGACGACGCGAGGGCGATGGCGCCGAGCGCGGCGACCAAGAGCGCCAGCGTGCGCAGAGTTCGGAGCGACCGTCCCGGCATCGTCACCAACACTCTACCTACCCACACCACGGTGCGGTCAAACCGCGCCGCAAGGTCCAACGATTACAATCAATTACGGATCCGGTGCCGCGAGCGCGGGCGTCTCCGGGGCGGGTCCGACCGCCCGGCGGAGCACCACGACCGTCCCTGATAGCGAAGGGTCCACGACCACGCTCGCCCCCTCGACGCCGCGGCTCGCCAGCGCTGCCGCCAGCGCGGCGATCCGCGCCTCGCTCCCGGCCGCGAGGGCGATCTCCCAGCGCCCGCCCCAGCGCGCGATCACGTGGCGCGCGAGCTGATCGACCGCGCCGCTCGACGCACCCGCGATCGCGCCCTCGCGATCGAAGCGCACCCGACCGCGCAGCGCATCGCCCGTGC
>JAEZBP010000743.1 GCA_023427125.1 Pseudomonadota bacterium
GCCGTCGGAAGCGCCGAAGGCGCATCCGACGGAGCGCCTTGGGCGGAGCAGGCGCCGCGTCGAGCGCGCCCGACCGGCCGACCAGCATCCGCGGCAGCCCATTCGATGCGACCGAAGCCGGGAGCCCCGCTGAAGGCGGGGCCCCGGCCCCACCGAGCGAAGCGCCAGATCGAGCGAGACCCACCGCGATCGAGCGAGCGAGCTATCCTCGCCCCGTGATCGACGACCAGCCCGAGACCAAAGCCGAGACCAAAGCCGAGACCGAAGCCGAGACCGAGGTCGAGACCGAGATCCCCGCGAAGCTCCAAGAAGCCGCCGCCCAGCTCCCCCCGCTCTACGGCGACCCGCTGCACTACGACCTCCTCGCCCAGATGACCGCCCCCGACGACCTCCCCTTCTATCGCGACCTCCTCCACCAGCACGGCAGCCCCCTCCTCGAGCTCGGCTGCGGCACCGGCCGCGTCGCCCTCGACCTCGCCGCCGAGGGCGCCGACGTCGTCGGCGTCGAGCTCCACCCCGCCATGCTCGCCCTCGCACGCGAGAAGGCCCACCACGCCCAGCTCGGCATCACCCTCGCCCTCGGCGACCTCCGTAGCTTCGACCTCGACCAGAAGTTTGCCCTCGTCCTCCTGACCTACAACACCCTGAACCACCTCCTCGACCTCGACTCCATCACCCGCTGCTTCGACAGCGTGAAGCGCCACATGGACGAGAGCACCCGCTTCGTCATCGACACCTTCCAGCCGAGCCTCGCCTTCCTCGGCGGCGACCCCGCGCGCAAGCGCAAGATCCTGCGCTACCTCGATCCCTACACCCAGGCCGAGGTCCACCTCCACGAAGAGAACCACTACGACCCCGCCACCCAGCACAACCGCATCGTCTGGACCTACGAGATCGACGGCCGCCCCCAGCGCACCGAAGAGCTCACCATGCGCCTCTTCTTCCCGAACGAGCTCGAGGCCCTCCTGCGCCTCTCCGGCTTCGCCATCGAGGCGCGCTACGGCGACTACGACCGTCGCCCCTTCGGCCCCACCACGCCCAAGCAGCTCACCGTCTGTAAGCTCGCCTGACGACGAAGAGCGTCGCCAGCGCGAGCCAAGCCAGCGCACCCTGCGATCCGCCACCCGCAGCGCGGCACCCGCAGCCGTACGTCCGGTGCGTGCCGGCCGTGCCTCCATCGGGCGTCACCGCGCTCGCGCTGCACGATCGCACGGGCTCACAGCTCCCCTCGCCGCAGCTCCCTCCCGCGCACGCGCCGCGCACGATCGAGGAGGTCCCGCCCCAGCCGCCGCAGGGCACGTCGTGCTCCACGCAGAGCGCTCGCTCGACGCAGCGCTCACCGTCGCCGCACTCCGAGTCCGCCGAGCACGGCGTCTGCGCGAAGCACACCGTGCCGCAGTGGTTGGTCGACGCCGTCGACCCCGCCGGACACTCGATGGGCGTGGGCGGGCCGATCGCGTCCGCGAGCGCTGCAGAAGACCAGAGGAGCATCAGGGCGCATGTCAGAGCGTGCCGCCAAGCCATGGAGAGAGCCTGACTGCAACCGAGAGGCCACCGCAAGCGCGGGGAGCCTGCTTGTCCCGCGCGCGTCAGCTGTTAACGTCCGCCCCGCCATGCACCGAATCATCGTGATCGCCCTCGTCCTCCTCACGGCCTGCGGCGGCGGGCAGACCTCGGGCACCACCGCCAGCGGCGACGGAACCAGCTACGCGCAGCTGCCGCGCCTGCGCTTCAACCAGCTCGCGCTCGAGCTCGACCTCGCGCTCTTCTGGGCGGCCGACGCGGACGAGGACGGCGCGGTCGATCCCGACGAGGTGCGCACGCTCGCCTTCTACTCGAGCGCGCCGGCGTGGACGGAGGACGGCCGGTTCACCGACGAGTTCCGGCGCGCGTACGCGTCGATGGTCGAGGCCGAGCGCGCGCCGGCGCCGAGCGACGAGCGCAGGCGGCTCTTGATCGAAGAGCTGCGCAGCGTCGCGCCCGCGGTGATCGAGACCGACCTCAGCGCGCTCCCGGCGCCGCACCGCGCGTTCGGCCAGCACATGCTGCGGGTCGCCGAGCTCATCGATCGCCTCTACGCGAGGCAGGTCGGCATGGACGCCCTCGCCTCCCAGGTGAGCGCCGACGATCCCCTGAGCCAGAGCATCTTCCGCCGCAACTGGGGCGCGCGCTGCCGCGGCGCGAGCACCGAGTCGAACGCCGCGTGCTCGCCGATCGAGGGCGCGCCGCGCCAGCCGGTCGACGTCTACCCCGCGTCGCTCCAGCAAGGCGACGACCTCTGCGCGCGCGTCGAGGGCCACGCCTCGGCGAGCGAGCTCCTCACCCCCTTCACCGTCGTGCGCGAGCAGGCCGGCCAGCTCACCGCGGTCCCCTACACCGAGGCCTACCGCGACCTCATGCAGCCGATCGCCGAGGAGCTCCGCGCGGCCGCCGACGCGATGACCGATCCGGCCGAGGACGCCCTCCGCGCGTACATCCGCGCCGCCGCGCAGGCCTTCACCGACAACCAGTGGGACCCGGCGAACGAGGCGTGGGCGGCGATGAACGCGCGCAACAGCCGCTGGTACGTCCGCGTCGGCCCCGACGAGGTCTACTGGGACCCGTGCAGCCACAAGGCGGGCTTCCACCTCACCCTCGCGCTCATCGACAGCGGCTCCCTCGCTTGGCAAGACCGCTTGACGCCGCTCCAGCAGCAGATGGAGCAGGCGATCGCCTCGCTCTCCGAGGCGTACGAGCCGCGCGACGTCGCCTTCCACATGCCGGACTTCATCCAGATCGTCGTGAACGCGGGCGACGACCGCGATGCCTTCGGCGCCACCATCGGCCAGAGCCTGCCGAACTGGGGCCCGGTGGCCGAGGAGGGCCGCGGGCGCACGGTGGCGATGAGCAACCTCTACACCGACGACGACAGCCGCCGCATCCGCCGCGAGCAGGCGGCGAGCCTGCTCAGCGCCGAGACCATGGCCGTCTTCACCGGCGATCCCGAGGCGGGCCTGCTCTCGACCATCCTGCACGAGGCCACCCACAACCTCGGCCCCTCGCACGAGTACCGCTACCGAGGCCAGACCGACTCGGAGGCCTTCGGGGGAGGCCTCGCCTCGATGATGGAGGAGCTCAAGGCCCAGTCGGGCGCGCTCTTCTACCTCGGCATGCTGCGCGAGGCCGGCGTCATCACCGAGGCGCAGCAGCGCGAGGCCTACCTCGACTCCTTCGTCTGGGCCCTCGGCCACATCTCGCGCGGCATGTACACGCCGAGCGGCCAGCGGAAGGCCTACAGCCAGCTCGCCGCCGTGCAGGTCGGCTTCCTGATGGACCGGGGTGTGCTGCGCTGGGACCCCGCCGCGCCCGCCGCGAACGGCGCCGACACGGGCGCGTTCACCGTCGACTTCGCCGCCTTCCCCGCCGCCGCGAACGAGCTGATGACGCTGGTCGTCGGCATCAAGGCGACCAACGACCGCGCCGCCGCCGAGGCCCTCGCCGCCCGCTACGTCGACGGCGAGACCGTCCCGCAGGCCGTCATCGTCGAGCGCTACCTGCGCTTCCCCCGCACGAGCTTCGTCTACTCCGTCCAGCCGTAGCGCTCGCTCGGGGAGCCTTCCGCGTGCGGCGGTGCATACTCCGCGCGTGGGCTGGCTGGCGCGATGAGGATCGTCATCGTCGGCAACGGGGTCGCCGGTATCGAGGCCGCGCTGGCGGTCCGCGCGCGCGAGCCGCGCTGGGCGATCACGATCGTCTCGGAGGAGAGCGATCACTTCTTCTCGCGCACGGCGCTGCTCTACGTGCTCGCGGGGCAGCTCAGCCAGCGCTGCATGGAGCCCTTCGAGCGCGACCTCTACGAGCGCATGCGCTTCACGCGGGTGAGGGCGCGCGCGATCGGGGTGGACCTCGAGCAGAGGCAGGTCCGGCTCGCGGGAGGGCTCGATCCGCTGCCCTACGATCGCCTGTTGATCGCGTGCGGCAGCGAGGCGCGGCCCGCGCCCTGGCCGGGCGTGGAGCTCGGGGGGGTGGGCCCGTTCGTGACGCTGCAAGACCTCGAGTGGCTCGAGCGCGAGCTCCACGGCGGGCCGAGCCACGGCGGTCGGCCGCCGAACGCCGACGCGCACCTCTCGCGGACGAGCGCCGGCTCGCCCTACTTGCCGCGCACGGCAGCGCGCGAGCGCACCGGCAAGGCGCCGATCCACCCGGTGGTGATCGGAGGCGGGCTGATCGGCATCGAGGTGGTGGAGGCGATGATCGCCGCCGGGCTGCGACCTGCGTTCGTGATCCGCGAGGAGTATTTCTGGCCGCTCGCGCTCGATCGGCGCGAGGCGGAGTGGATCGCCGCGCGGCTGCGCGAGCACGGCGCCGATGTCCAGCTCGGGGAGAACGTGGTCGCGCTCGAGGGCGACCACGTGATCACATCGGTGCACACCGATCGCGGGGAGCTCTCCTGCGATCTCTGCGTGGTGGCCATCGGCGTGGTGCCGACCACCGGGTGGCTCCGCGAGTCGGGGATCGAGCTCGACGAGCGCGGCGGCGTGGTGGTCGAGGCCGGCCTCTCGACGAGCGCGCCCGACGTCTTCGCGGCGGGCGACTGCGCGTCGGTGCCTCAGGCCGACGGGACGCGGCGGCCCGAGCCGCTCTGGTACAGCGCGCGCGCTCAGGGGCGCGTCGCGGGCGCCGCGGTCTGCGGCGATCGCGTGCGCTACGATCGCGGGGTGCCCTACAACTCCGCGAAGCTGATGGACGTCGAGTACACGACGGTGGGGCGCGTGAGCGCAGCGAGCGAGGGCGACTTCTACTTCGAGGAGCGCGGCGCGGTCCGCAGCACGACGCGCATCGCGCTCACGCGAGACGGCTGTGTCGACGGCTTCAACCTGCTCGGCCGGCGATGGGATCACTCGGTCCTGATGCGCTGGATCGAGGAGCGGCGGCCGCTGGCGCACGTGCTCGCGCACCTCGACGAGGCCGCGTTCGACACCGAGCTCGTGCCGCGGCTGGTCTTGCCTCCCGGTTGAGCGCGATGGATCTGCAAGGACAGAACGGCCTCATGCCGACGTTCCGCCAAGGCTGGCGGAGCCGCGACGTCCTCGCGGTCTTCGTCGCGCTCGGGCTCGGCGCGTTCTACGTCCTGCTCTACTTCACCGCGTGGCTCGATCCGATCGCGGGCGCGGCGGGCTTCCGCGACAAGTGGATCTTCACGGCTGCCTCTACTCGGTCGCGATGGTCGGCGGCGCCGTCTACTACCTGCGCCGCCACGGCAACAGCCGCTACAACCAGGTGCGCATCGGCGTGAACGTCGGCGTGCAGGTGGTGCTCGCGTTCCTCTTGCCGCTGGTGATGCCGCTCTTCGGCGCGCCCTCGTTCTACTTCAGCTACTTCTGGCCCCTCGCTTGGTACGATCTCCACCCGGGCACGCTCGAGCAGCTCCCGGTGTACCTCGCGGCCTACAGCGTGATCGGCGCGCTGATCGCCGCGCCGGCCCTCGCCTACTTCTTCGGCAAGCGCTGGTACTGCTCCTGGGTCTGCGGCTGCGGCGGGCTCGCCAACACCTTCGGCGATCCCTGGCGCCACCTGACGTCGAGCTCGACGCGCTCGTGGCGCTTCGAGCGTGTCGCGGTGCACACCGTGATGGTGCTGGCGTTCGTCTCGACCGCGCTCCTCTTCGTCGACGCCGCCATCGGCGACGCGCACCCGACCTTCCACGCGCTCGTGGCGAGCGAGCGCTGGTACTCGCTGAAGAAGCTCTACGGCTTCGTCGTCGGCGCAGTGCTGGCCGGCGTCGTCGGGGTCGGCTTCTATCCGCTCTTCGGCCCGCGCGTCTGGTGCCGCAACTTCTGCCCCATGGCGGCGGTGCTCGGGCTGGTGCAGAAGGTCGGGCGCTTCCACATCCGCGTGAAGCCGGACATGTGCATCTCGTGCGGCAACTGCACGACGTACTGCGAGATGGGGATCGACGTGCGCAGCTACGCCCAGCGAAACGAGAGCTTCACCCGGGCGGCCTGCGTGGGCTGCGGCGCCTGCGCCCCCGTCTGCCCCCGCGGCGTGCTCAAGCTCGA
>JAEZBP010000573.1 GCA_023427125.1 Pseudomonadota bacterium
GCCGCGGCGTCCTCCGACTGCGGCGCGCGGCGCGCGCCGCGCTCAGGACGAACGGTGAAGGGAGGTCCGGATCGTGCTCCATCATTCAGGCTACGCCATGTTGCGAGGCGAGCTCGGGATGCGGCTCTCGCCCATCAAGAACGCATCCACCGCGCGCGCCGCCTCGCGGCCTTCCCAGATCGCCCAGACCACCAGCGACTGACCGCGCCGCGCGTCGCCGCACGCGAAGACGCCGTCCGCGCTCGTCGCGAAGCGCGCCTCGTCGGCCAGGACGCTCCCGCGCTCGGTCAACGCCAAGCCCAGCTCGGCGATCGGCCCCTCCTTCTCGGGGCCGACGAAGCCCATCGCGAGCAGGCAGAGGTCCGCCTCGATCGTGAGCTCACTGCCCTCGAGCTCGCGCATGCTCCGTCCGTCCCACTCGACGCGGATGGCGCGGATGCGCTCGAGCTTGCCGTTCGATCCCTCGAAGGCCTTGGTGAGGATGGCGAACTCGCGCTCGCCGCCCTCCTCGTGCGAGGTCGACGTGCGCAGGATCATCGGCCACTCCGGCCAGGGCATCGCCTCGGTGCGCTGCTCGGGCGGCCGCGGCATCAGCTCGATCTGCGTGACGCTCGCCGCGCCCTGCCGGAGGCTCGTGCCGAGGCAGTCGCTGCCGGTGTCGCCGCCGCCGAGGATCACCACCTTCTTGCCGGTCGCGAGGAGCTGCCCCGCGACGGAATCTCCCGCGACGACCTTGTTCTGCTGCGGGAGAAACTCCATCGCGAGGTGCACGCCATCGAGCTCGCGCCCCGGGATCGCGAGGTCTCTCGCCTTCGTGGCGCCGATCGCGAGCACCACCGCGTCGTGCTCGGCCCGCAGCGTGTCCATCGAGACGTCGACGCCGACCTGCACGCCCGTCCGGAACGTCACGCCCTCGGCCTCCATCTGGGCCACGCGGCGATCGACGTGGTGCTTCTCCATCTTGAAGTCGGGGATGCCGTAGCGGAGCAGGCCCCCGACCCGATCGTCGCGCTCGAAGACGACGACGTCGTGCCCGGCCCGCGCGAGCTGCTGCGCGCACGCCAGGCCCGCCGGTCCCGAGCCGACGATCGCGACTCGCTTGCCGGTCCTCTCTTCGGCGACGAGCGGCACGATCCAGCCCTCGTCCCACGCGCGATCGGCGATCTGGTGCTCGATCTGCTTGATCGTGACCGGCGTGCCCTCGATGTTGAGGACGCACGCCTCTTCGCAAGGTGCGGGGCACACGCGCCCCGTCATCTCGGGGAAGTTGTTGGTCGCGTGGAGCGCCGCGATCGCGGCGTGCCAGCGATCGCGATAGACGTGATCGTTCCAGTCAGGGATCACGTTCCCGAGCGGGCAGCCCGTGTGGCAGAAGGGGACGCCGCAGCTCATGCAGCGCGCGCCTTGCTCGCGAATCTGAACGACCGGCAGGTGCCGCTCGATCTCGCGGTAGTCCCGCAGGCGCTCCTCGACCTTCCGCTTGGGCGCCGGCGCGCGCTCGAACTCCAAGAACCCCGTCGGCTTACCCATGGTGGTCCCTCACGCGATGCGCGCAGCGCTCGCCGAAGCGCCGAGGACCCGCCGGTACTCGGTGGGCATGACCTTCACGAAGCGCTGGCTCTCCTTCTTCCATCCGCTCAGCACCCGCCAGGCCAGCTGGCTCATCGTGCGCTCGTAGTGGCGGTGCACCATCGAGCGCACCAGCTGCAGATCCTCGGCGGAGAGCGGCTCGAGCGCGACCATCTCGCGGTTCACACGCCGCTCGAACTTGCGATCGACGTCGAGCACGTAGGCGATGCCGCCGCTCATGCCCGCCCCGAAGTTGCGCCCGGTCGGCCCGAGCACGATCACCCGGCCGCCCGTCATGTACTCGCAGCCGTGATCGCCCACACCCTCGACCACCGCGAGCGCGCCGCTGTTGCGCACCGCGAAGCGCTCGCCGGCCATCCCGCGGATGAAGACCTCGCCGCTCGTCGCGCCGTAGAGGCACACGTTGCCGACGATGATGTTCTCCTCCGGCGTGAAGTCCGAGCCCTCGGGCGGGAAGACCACGATGCGGCCGCCGCTCATGCCCTTGGCGAAGTAGTCGTTCGCGTCGCCCTCGAGCACCACGTCGAGCCCGTTCGCGAGGAACGCGCCGAAGCTCTGGCCCGCCGAGCCGGTGAAGTGGATGCGGATCGTTCCGTCGGGCAGCCCGGCCAGGCCGTGCTTCTTCGCGATGCGCGAGCTCAGCATCGTGCACGCGGTGCGGTGCACGTTGCGGATCGGCATGTGGAGCTCGACCGGCTCGCCGCGCTCGAGGGCGGGGCGCGCCTGCTCGATCAAGACGGTGTCCATCGCGAGCTCGAGCTCGTGCTCCTGAGCGCGCACCGCGCGGACGGCGTGCGGGGCCGCCGGCCGGTAGAGGAGCTTCTCGAGGCGGAGCTTCTTCGCCTTCGGGTGCTCGATGTCGCCCCTCCGCTTCAAGAGATCGGTGCGGCCGATCAGCTCGTCCATCGTGCGGGCGCCGAGCGAGGCCATCAGCTCGCGCACCTCCTGTGCGACGAAGCTCATGAAGTTGATGACGTCCTCGGGCTCGCCTTGGAAGCGCGCGCGCAGCACCGGATCCTGGGTGGCCACCCCCACCGGGCAGGTGTTGAGGTGGCAGACCCGCATCATCACGCAGCCCATCGTGATCAGGCTGATCGCACCGAAGCCGAACTCCTCCGCGCCGAGCAGCGCGGCCAGGATCACGTCGCGACCGGTCTTGAGCTGCCCGTCGGTCTCGAGCCGGACGCGTGAGCGGAGATCGTTGAGCACCAAGGTCTGCTGGGTCTCGGCGAGCCCGAGCTCCCACGGGACGCCCGCGTGCTTGATCGAGGTGAGCGGCGCCGCGCCCGTCCCGCCCGAGCCGCCGCTGATCAGGATCACGTCGGCCTTGGCCTTGGCCACGCCCGCCGCGATCGTGCCCACGCCCACCTCGGCGACGAGCTTCACCGTGATCCGCGCGGTGGGGTTCGCGTTCTTCAGATCGTAGATGAGCTGCGAGAGATCCTCGATCGAGTAGATGTCGTGGTGGGGCGGCGGGCTGATGAGCCCGACCCCCGGCGTCGAGTGGCGCACCCGCGCGATCGTCTCGTCCACCTTGTGGCCCGGGAGCTGGCCGCCCTCGCCGGGCTTGGCGCCCTGCGCGATCTTGATCTGCAGCTCCTCGGCGTTGTTCAGGTACTCGATCGTCACGCCGAAGCGGCCCGAGGCGACCTGCTTGATCGCGCTCGCCCTCCGGTCGCCGTTCTCGTCCGCGACGTAGCGCGCGCGGTCCTCGCCGCCCTCGCCGCTGTTGCTGCGCGCGCCGAGGCGGTTCATCGCGACGGCGAGCGTCTCGTGGGCCTCCTTGCCGATCGAGCCGAAGCTCATCGCGCCGGTCTTGAAGCGCTTCACGATCGCGCTCACCGGCTCGACCTCGTCGATCGGGATCGGCGTCACGCCCTCGCGATCGAAGTCGAGCAGCCCTCGGATGGTTGAGCGCTGCGCCTCCGCGTCGGCGCGAGCGCTGAACTTCTGGAAGAGCTCGTACTTGCCGCTCCGCCCCGCGTGCTGGAGCGCGCCGCTCGTCGAGGGGTTGCACATGTGGTGCTCGCCGCGGCGGCGCCACTGGTAGTTGCCGCCCGGATCGAGCTCGTCGTCGACGACCTCGAGGCGCGCGCGCGCATACGCGGCGCGGTGCCGCTCGATCGCCTCGCGCTCCACGACGTCGAGCCCGATGCCGTCGAGGTGGGTCGGGGTGCCGGTGAAGAAGCGATCGAGGAACGCCTCGCTCAGGCCGATCGCCTCGAAGATCTGCGCGCCGCGATAGCTCTGCAGCGTCGAGATCCCCATCTTGGACATCACCTTCAGGATGCCCTTCTCGATCGCGTGGATGAAGTTGCGCCGCGCGTCCTCCGGGTCGGTCTCGCCGAGCAGGCCCTCGCGGGCCATCGACGCGATCGACTCGTAGGCGAGGTAGGGGTTCACGCCGCCGGCGCCATAGCCGATCAACAAGCAGAAGTGCATCACCTCGCGGGGCTCGCCGCTCTCTACGAGGAGCCCGCAGTTCTTGCGGAGCCCCGCGCGGATCAGGTGGTGGTGCACCGCGCTCGTCGCGAGCAGGCTCGGGATCGGCGCGCGCCGCGCGTCGTGCCCGCGGTCCGAGAGGATGAGGAGCGTCGAGCCGCTCTGGACCGCGCGCTCGGCGTCGATGGAGAGCCGCTCGAGCGCGGCCTCGAGCCCACCCTCCACGTCGAAGAGGGTCGAGAGCGTCGCGGCGCGCAGGCCCGGCCGATCGAGCGCGCGGATCTGCTCGAGCTCCTCGTTCTCGAGGATCGGCGTCATGACCTGGAGCTTGCGGCAGTGGATCGGGCTCTCCTCGAAGAGGTTCGCCTCCGAGCCGATCGTCGTGCGCAGCGACATCACGAGGGCCTCGCGGATCGGATCGATCGGCGGGTTCGTGACCTGCGCGAAGAGCTGGCTGAAGTAGTTGAAGAGGAGCTGCGGCCGATCGCTCAGGACGGCGAGCGGCGCGTCGTTGCCCATCGAGCCGATGGCCTCCTGGCCGCTCGCGCCCATCGGCGCCATCAGGAGGCGCACGTCCTCGGCCGTGTAACCGTGGACCTTCTGAGCGCGCCGCAGCGACGTGGCGTCCATCGGCGGCGGGATCGAGCCGCTCTCGGGCGGCGGCATCTCGCCCATCGTCACGATCGCGTCGTCGAGCCAGCGCCGCCAGGGGCGGCGCGTGCTCATCTCCTCCTTGATGAGCGCGTCGTCCACGATGTGCCCCTCGAGCGTGTCGACGAGGAACATGCGGCCGGGCTGGAGGCGGTTCTTGGCGGCGATGTCCTCGGGCGGCACGCCGAGCACGCCGGCCTCCGACGCCATCACGACGAGATCGTCCTTCGTCACGATGTAGCGCGCGGGCCGCAGGCCGTTGCGATCGAGCACCGCGCCGACCAGGCGCCCGTCGGTGAAGGCGATGCACGCGGGCCCATCCCAGGGCTCCATCAGGCACGAGTGGTACTCGTAGAAGGCGCGCCGCTCGGCGTCCATCTCCTCGTGCTTCTGCCAGGCCTCCGGGATCATCATCATGATCGCGTGCGGCACCGAGCGGCCGGTGTGCACGAGCAGCTCGAGCACGTCGTCGAACTTCGCGCTGTCCGAGCCGCGCGGATCCACGATCGGCCGCAGCTTCTCGACGTCTTCGCCGAAGGTCTGCGAGACCAGCACCGCCTCGCGCGCGCGCATCCAGTTCACGTTGCCGCGCAGCGTGTTGATCTCGCCGTTGTGCGCGATGCGCCGGTAGGGGTGGGCGCGCGACCAGCTCGGGAAGGTGTTGGTGCTGAAGCGCTGGTGGACGAGCGCGAGCCCGGTCTTCGCGCGCAGATCCGCGAGGTCGACGTAGAAGCGCGGCAGCTGCTCGGGGGTGAGCAGGCCCTTGTAGACGACGGTGCGCGTCGAGAGCGAGACGATGTAGGGGTAGTCGTCCTGCTCGAGCCCGCGCCGCTGCGCCTCGGCCTCGATGCGCTTGCGGATCACGTAGAGCTTCCGATCGAGCGCGGTGTCGTCGGTGGCCAGGGTGCCCGGGCCGACGAAGAACTGGCGGATCTCGGGCAGCGTCTCGCGCGCGGAGGGACCGCACACGTCGGGCCGCACCGGCACCTCGCGCCAGCCGAGCAGATCCTGCTGCTCCTCGGTGATGATCTCCTCGACGAGCGCCACGCACGCCTCGCGCAGCTCCGCGTCGGAGGGCAGGAAGATCATCCCGACCCCGTACACGCCCGGTCGCCGCGGCAGCGCGATGCCGAGCCGGTGCGCCTCGTCGCGGTAGAGCTCGTGCGGGATCTGGATCAGCACGCCCGCGCCGTCGCCGGTCAGCGGATCGCTCCCCTCGGCGCCGCGGTGCTCGAGGTTCTCGAGGATCGTCAGCGCCTTCTCGATGATCGCGTGGGTCGGCTCGCCGCGCAGGTGCGCGATGAAGCCGACGCCGCACGCGTCGTGCTCGTGATCGGGGCGGTAGAGGCCTTCGTCGCGAGCCCGCGCTCGCTCTTCGCTCGGCACGTTCGGCATGGCTCAGCTCGCTTCGCTCAGGTCGTCTCGCGCAGGCTGCGCCCGTTGCGCCGCTTGGGCGGCATGGCCTCGCTCGGCTCGACCTCGGGCAGCGGCACCCGCGAGGTCTCCCGCGCGGTCGAGAGCACCACCATGGTCTCGGTGCGGGTCACGCCTTCGACCTCCCGCAGCGCGCTGATCGCCCGCTCGAGCGAGGCGGTGTTCTCGGTCTTCACCTTGAGCAGCAGCGTGTGGCCGCCGGTCACGTGGTGGCACTCGAGCACCTCGGGGCGCGACGCCACCTTCTCGAGGAAGCCGGCGATGTCCTTCGGGTAGTTGATCGAGACGCCGACGAACGCGGTGATGTCGAGCCCGATCCGCTTGCCGTCGAGCACCGCCTGGTACTCGGTGATGATCCCGGCGCTCTCGAGCTTACGCACCCGCTCGAGCACCGCCGGCGCGCCGAGCCCCACCTTCTCGCCGAGCTTGTTCAGCGAGGTCTTGCAGTCCTCCTGCAGCGCCTCGAGCAGCGTCCGATCCACGGCGTCCAGGAACGAGGGCAGCGCCATACGGGGAGAACACTGGCCCCCGTGACGCGGTGAGTCAAGAACGTTTTTCGGTGTGCCGTGTGGTTGGCCGTAAATTGTTCGGCCACTGGTGCGTCCCGTCGCTGCAACGATGCCTCGCGCCTATCGGCCCCCCTCTCGCGGCCGAGCTCTTCCTTGGAAGAGCTGGATCTGGGCGAGCACGGAGGCGATGACGGCGATGAGCGCACCCAGGAGGTAACACGGGAAATAGAAGAACCCGACGATATTCCCCTCGAAGGGAGCGAAGAGCACCAGCAACGCGAGCGGAACGAGCACGATGTTGCAAGCGTGCGCGGCGGTGCGGGCCATCAGATAGCGCTCGGGCGGGACGCGGCGGAGATAGGCGACAAGCCCGGTGGTGCTGGTGAAGGCGAGGTGGATCATGATCGCCCCGACCAGCCACGCGAGGCGAGCCTCCGAGGTGAGCTCGTGTGTATTCGTCGCGACCTGTCGCGTGAGCCCATCGAGGGGCACCGTGGTGAGGAGGACGAAGAGCAGTGGATGGGCGCCCACCAAGGGCGACGTGACGGCGAATGCGGTGAACCAGAGTCCGAGGCGCATTGGCGCACCCTATGGCATCGCACCGTTCCTGCGAACACACGTCGCCTACGGTGCGGGCCCACCCGGATCGGCGCAGTCGGCGCGGCGAAGGGAGTAGGTCCACTCCTCGGCGCTCGGTGAGCCGTACACACA
>JAEZBP010000803.1 GCA_023427125.1 Pseudomonadota bacterium
GCGATCCGAACCTCAACGCGATCATCGAGACGGTGACCCGCGGCGGCCGCCAGCTCGCGATGGTGCAGCGCTACCTGCCCGAGGTCGTCGAGGGCGACAAGCGCGTGCTCCTGCTCGACGGAGAGCCCCTCGGCGCCATCCTGCGCGTCCCCCAGGGCGGCGATCTGCGCAGCAACATCCACGCGGGCGGCCGCGTCGTGGCCGCCGAGATCGACGACGACGATCGCCGCATCATCGCGGCGGTCGCGCCGCGGCTGCGCGCCGACGGGCTCATCTTCGTCGGCCTCGACGTCATCGGCGGCAAGCTGACCGAGGTCAACGTGACGAGCCCGACCGGCATCCAGCAGATGGCGCGCCTCATGAACGAGAACGTGCCCGGCCGCGTGATCGACTGGCTCGAAGCGAGAGCGTGAGGGGCCACGCGGTCATCCTCGGCTGGGCCGGGTCGACCGAGCGGCAGCTCCGAGGCGTAGCGAGCTTTCACCGATCGCTCGGGCTCGAACCGATCGTGGTGGCGCCGCGGGTGTTCCGCGCGATGGCGCTGCCCTGGGGCTGGAGGCGCGAGGGGGACGCGCTCGCGAGGCGCTTGATCGACCGTTGCGCCCGCGCGCCGGGGCCGATCGTCGTCCACGCGTTCAGCAACGCGGGCTTCTGGACCTACGCGGCCACGCTCCGCGCGCTCTCTCGGCATCGACACGGGCAGCCGGTGCTCGATCGCATCGGCGCGCTCGTCCTCGACTCCGCGCCCGGCTTCCCGCCTCACATCCGATCCCGCTTCGCCGCGCGCTCGAGCGCGATGGCGATGATGCCGCTGCTCCTGCGGGCGCTCGGCCGCCCGCCCGCGCTCTCGCATCCGATCCTCGATCGGCCGCTGCGCGCGTTCATGCGGCTCTGGGTCGCCGCGAGCCCGCTCCAGATCCGGAGGATGGAGGCGAGCCTCGCGGTCGTCCGAGAGACCGGCCGCTGGCCCGTGCTCGCCCTCGCCTCGAGCGCCGACCGGCTCGTCCCGATCGAGCACGTCGAGGCGTTCATGGCGACGCTCGGCGATCGCGCCCGCACGATCCGCTGGGAGGACTCCGCGCACGTGCGGCACATGATCGTGCACCGGCACGCCTACTTCGACGCGGTCCGCGCGCTCGCGGAGGAGGCCCTCCGCGAGCCGTGAGCCTGCGGCCTGCGCTATCCTTCTCCCATGCGCTTGGCTTGGGTGCTCACGGTGGCGGTGCTCGGAGGAGGATGCGGTCTCATCCTCGATCTGGATCCGCCGGATCGAGCGGGCATCGACGGCGGCGCTCGCGACGGGGGCGAGGACGCAGGGCCGCGCCCCGACGCCGGCCGGTGCGAGGGCGCGCAGGACGGAACGGTGTGCGACACGGCCGGCCGCATCTGCCTCGACGAGCAGTGCGTGCGCGGCCGCTGCGGCGACGGCTTCGTCTCCGCCGGCGAGGAGTGCGACGACGGAAACACCCTCTCGGGCGACGGCTGCGAGCCGACCTGCCAGCACACCTGCGACACCGACGCGGACTGCGGCGCGGCCGACCCTCGCTGCGCGGCCGTGACGTGCAGCCCCGAGCACGTCTGCGTCAGCACCTTCGTCGCGGACAACACCAGCTGTGCCCTCGCCGGTGCGAACGTCGGCCGATGCCGCCGGGGCATCTGCGTACCGGCGACCTGCGGAGACGGAGTCGTCGACCTGGCCACCGGGGAGGAGTGCGACAACGACACCGAGGGCGACGGCTGCCGACCGGACTGCACGTTGATCTGCGATCCGAGCACGGGCTGCAGCGACGGCGTGACGTGCAACGGCACCGAGCGCTGCGAGACCGAGCTGCGCAGCGACGGCCAGACGCGCGCGGTCTGCCTCCCGGCCGAGTCGCCGCCGGCGCTGAGGCCCTGCTTCGCCTGCGACCTGGTGACCGGGACCGCGCAGCTCGCCGGCGACGAGGACGGCGACGGCTTCTCCTCCCTCCCGGGCTGCGACAACGGGCAGGACTGCGACGACACCGACCCGAACGTCTACCCCGGCGCGCCGGACTTCATGTTCGGCGATGGACGCGACAACGACTGCGACGGCAGCGTCGACGAGGACGCGATCACGAGCTGCTACCCGGACATGGACGGCGACGGCTTTGGCGCGGGGGAGCCGATGGTCATCGCGGCCGACACCGCGTGTCCCGCCGGGAGCGTGCCCGGTCGCCCGAGGATGGACTGCGACGACACCGACCCCGACGTCTTCCCCGGTCAGACGGCGTGGTTCAACACCTCCCGCTGCTCGATCACTGAGCCGACCGGCACCCTCTGCTGGGACTACAACTGCGACGGCAGCGAAGAGCTGCGCTGGCCCCGCGAGGTCGCTTGCCTCGATCTGCTCGACCGCTGCGACGACGAGGAGGGCTGGGGCGTGCTCGGGAGCGTGCGAGTACCGCCCTGCGGCGCGATGGGCGCATGGGCCCGGTGCAACAGGGTGCTCCTGAGCTGCCTCCCCAGCCTCGCGACCAGCCGCCGCCAGCAGATGTGTCGCTGAGTTTGCTGGCGCGCGCGGCCGAGCTCCGCGGCCTTCGCCACCGGCCTTCGCCACGAGGAGCATCGACCCTCACCGCTTCTCGGCGCGAGCTCCGAACCGCTCCGCTCGGCGACGGCACGAGCGGGCGGCAATTTTCGCACGCTCTCTCTTTGAGTTTGCTGGCGCGTTGACAGGAGGGCGAGCGTGACGCTACCTCGGGGCCCCCACGGCCGGAGGTCTCGACGTGCGTCTCCTTCTCTCGATTCCATGGGTCGCTCCGCTGCGTGACGGCATCCCGACCCCTGCGAACGGCGGCAGGTGTCGGGCTACCGTCACTTCGCTGCGCTCCCTGGTCATCTTGATGCTCGCGCTCGGCTGCGGCCCCACGGCGCTGCGCGAGAGCGGCACCACGCCGACCCTCTCGCTCGGCGACGCCAGCCGGCGCATCGAGACGCTGACCGACCTCGAGGAGGTGCGCGACGTCGTGATGACCGGCGACTCGATCTACGCCGCGACCGACGGCGGCCTCTTTCGCTTCCTGTCGAGCGGCGACGCGCCCCCCGAGCGCGTCGAGGGGCTGCCGAGCCAGGACGTGCGCGGCCTCGTGGAGGACGAGGGCGCGCTCCTCGTCGTGACCGCCGGCGGCGTCGTGAGCCTCGCGAGCGCCGTGATCACGCCCGTCGAGGGCGCGCCGAGCCTCGGCCACCTCACCGACGCGGCGCGCACCGCCGACGGCACCGTCTGGCTCTGCGGCCTCGGCGGCCTCGCCCGGCGCGCCGCGAGCGGCTGGGAGATCTTCGGCGACCCGGTGCGCTGCACGACCCTCGCCCCGACGCCCGAGGGCCAGCTCTGGGCCGGCACCACCGCCGGCCTCCTCTACATCGAGGGCGACGTCCTGCGCGAGCACCCGATCTCGGGCGGCATGCCCGAGGGCTACGTGCGGGCCGTGGTGCCCGTCCAGCCCGGGAAGATCATGGCGATCCTCGACGGGCCGAGCGCCTCGCGGATCGCGTACTGGGACGGCGAGCGCTGGTACGCCTACACGATCCGCGGCCTCTCGGGCCGGGCGGTGGGCCTCGTGCGCCGCGGCTCCGACGTCCTGCTCGTCGGCGAAGGGCGCGTGATCGCGATCGCGCCGCGCGGCCGAGGTGTGCCGCTCGCGCCGCTCAGCAACAGCGAGGGCACCGTGCGGAGCTTCCGCCCGCGCGCGACGCCGGCCGCGCAGCACTCGCCGGCCGAGACGCCGAGCGCCGACGACGTGCTGAAGGAGCCGCTCCCGCTCGCGCAGGTCCCGGAGAACGCGCCGACGATCTCGGCCCCGCCCTTCGTCGCGGAGGTGCTCGAGGTCGAGCTGCCCGGCCGCGCCTACGCGAGCTTCGTCGATGGCGCCGACGCGTTCATCGCGATCGCCAACGGCGGCGTCCTGCGCCTGCCGGCGAACGGCGCGCCGCGCGTCCTCGGCACCCGCACGCTCGTGCCCGCGGGGAACCTGCAGCTCGCGACGGACAGCGGCGGCACCGTGTGGATGCTCGCCGCGGACCACCAGCTCGCCAAGCGCATCACCGGCCGGCTGCGCCGCGTGACGCTGCCGGAGGGCCTCGTCGCGCACGCGATCTCGCGAGGGCCCGAGGGCGCGTACATGACCGCGCTCGATCCGAGCGCCCCGGGCGTCGTGCGGATCTTCCGCAACGTCGGCCGCGGCTGGTCCCCCCTCGCGCAGCGCACGCTCGAGCTGCCGACGGCGCTCACGGGGATCCCGTTCATGGGCGTCGCGCCGAACGGACACGTGTGGCTCGCGCTCGAGGTCCAGCGCGAGGACGGCGCAGGCCGGCGGACCCGGGGGCTCGCGGTGATCGACCCGAGCGCGGAGGCCGTCGTCTACCACCACCGCGCCGCGGATCGCGAGCGCGGAGGCCTTCCGGTCCCCGACGAGGTGAGCGCGATCGACTTCGACACCGACGGCAACGCCTGGCTCGCCTCGCTCTCGGGCCTCGTGCGCGTCGGCAGCGCGCAGGCGGTCGTCTTCGGCGAGGCCCGCGGCGTGCGCGGCGAGGTCGTCTCGGACGTCGCGGTCGGCAACGACGTCGTCTGGGTGGCCTCGGCCGAGGGCCTCGCGTCCTACGATCGCACCCGCTTCGACTACGCAGCGCAGCCCGCGAGCGTGCAACAGGCGCGGCCCGACCGCCTCACGACCGATACGAACGGCAACCTCTGGGGCGTCTCCTCGCGGGGGCTCGTCCACCGGAGCGACGAGTGGCAGATCCTCGACGCGAGCGACGGCCTCCCGAGCGAGCTCGCCGACGTCGCGAGCGACGAAGCCGGCAACCTCTGGCTCCTCACCCCCGATCGCGTCGTCGTCCTGGCGAGATAGGTGGGCTCGGCCTGCTGGCGGGCGCAGGCCGAGCTGCGCGGCCCTTTCCGTCCAGCGGGCGCTTCCGACAGCCTCGAGTTGCCTGGCGAGCGCAGGGCCGAGGAGGGGTCAGGTTTGCTGTCGCGAGGGGGTCAGTCTTGCTGTCGCCTGACAGGAGGCCGCCGTTGAGCCGGCAGGATCACTGACGGTTTTGTGGTTTTCCGTCAGTGATTCGTCCTCTTCGGCCGCCGGCGTCTGGATCTCGGCCGCCGGCGTCTGGGTCTCGGCCGCCGGCGTGTGGGTCTCGGCCGCCGGCGTGTGGGTTTCGGCCCGCCGACGTGCGGTTTTCGGCCGGCGGCGTGTGGGTCTCGGCCGTCGGCGTGTGCTTCTTGCCCGGCGGCGTGTCGTTGTTCGCTTCCGGCGTGTGGTTTTCGGCGCCGGCCGTATCGAATGTGTGGGCCGTCGGCGGGTGGTTCTGTGCTTCTTGCCCGTCGGCGTGTCGTTGTCCGCTTCCGGCGTGTGGTTTTCGGCCCGCGTGTAT
>JAEZBP010000816.1 GCA_023427125.1 Pseudomonadota bacterium
GCGTGCGGTGCGCCCGAGCGATCCGCGGCCCGAGGTGCTGGCGCCTCCGCTCGAGCACCGCGAGCTCGAGGTGCTCCGGGTCGCGATCGCGGAGCTCGTCGAGCAGCTCAGCGCCGCGCTCGCGAGCGCGCGCGGCTTCGCCGCCGAGGCGGCCCACGAGCTGCGCACGCCGCTGACCACGATCGCCGGCGAGCTCGAGCTGCTCGCCGAGAGCGCCACGGCCGAGGACGCGCTCGCCGTCGAGGCCACGCGCAGGAGGGTCGCGGATCTCGTGACCTTGGTTCAGCGCCTCTTGATCCTCGCGCAGTCCGATCCGGTCACCGGCGCCGGCGCGGTCGATCTCGGGGACGTGCTCGAGGCCGCGCGCGCGGCCCTCCCTCCCGCCGCTCGGGAGCGGCTCGACGCCGCGGCCGACGATGACGTGCTCGTGCGTGGCGACGCGACCTTGCTGGGCGCCCTGCTCACCAACGCGATCGACAACGCCCTCAAGTTCTCGGAGCGACGGGTGGAGGTGCGGATCGCCCGCGAGGGGGACGAGGCGCGGATCACCGTGCGCGACGAAGGGCACGGCGTCGCGGCCGAGGATCGCGAGAGGGTCTTCGCGCCGTTCTTTCGCAGCGCCGCGGCCCGCCGGTCCGGCGCCCTCGGGCACGGCGTGGGGCTCGCGCTGATCGCGCACGTCGCGAAGGTGCACGGCGGGAGCGCGCGGATCGACTCCACCCGGGGGAAGGGGACCCGCCTCGAGGTCCGCCTCCCCGTGTTTCGATAGGGCTCAAGGCGACGGCGACGCGTAGAGGTAGCGGAGCAGGAGCTTGAGGTCCTGGCGCGCGAGCTCGATCTCGGTCTCGAGCTGCTCGATGGCCTGCTCGCGGAGCCTCAGCATCGAGAGATCGTAGCGGCCGCCGCGGCCGAAGAAGAGCTCGACCGTGGAAGGGTCGGTGCCCTCGAACGTCTCTCGCCAGCCGGCCTGGAGCTGCTCGCGGGGGCGCACTCCGTCGGCCCGCGGGGCGTCGAGCAGGCTCGCCACGAAGCCCGGGAACGTCGCACGTGCCGCCGCGGCGCCCTCACGGATGGCGTTCAGCAGGTTGCGCTCGTGCACCAGCTCCACCGACTCGGCCGGCGGGAAGAACGCCGCGATGCCGAGGGTGGCGGAGGCGATCCCGCCCACGATCCCCGTGATCTCCGGCGCTGGCGAGTCCTCCGTCGAGAGCTCGAGGATGCCCGCGGCGACGCCCGCCAGGGCGCCGACGGCGATCGAGCTCACGGTCAAGCCGAGCTCGAAGGCTCGCGCGCGATCCTCGAGCTCGTCGTGGAGTGACTCGAGCTGGTCGTCGAGACAGCTCAGCTCCGACGCGGTGGAGTCGACCTCGGCCTGCAGGACCATGACCCGCTCGAACACCTCGCGCCGATCGGCGAGGCGCTCGTCGTCGATGCCCGCCGTCACGAGCACGCGCCGCACCTCGTCCGGCAGCTCCGCCGAGAGGACAGCGGGCGGCCGCTCGTCGCTCCGCTCGCGCAGCGCCTCCGAGATGCGAACACACTGGCTCGCGTCTCGCGCTCGCTCGAGCCTCGCGCCCGAGAGCGGAGCGGCGCAGCCCACGACGAGCGCGACACCGATCACCATCGCTCCTCGCCTCCGAAGGTGGTCCATGATCGTGCGAATATCTCACCGCAGCGGGGCAAGCACCACGCGCGCAGCTGAAATCAAAGCCGTCGCAAGATCACGGCGCTCCCAGCGGGGGATCGCTTCACGCTCTCTCAGAAGCCGGGGAGGTACATGCGGGTCATGCGGGCCGGGTCGGCCACGCGCTGCACGCGAAAGAAGCGCTCGGCCTCTCCGCGCTCCGCCGCGCGATCGCCGAGCTCGCCGATCCGACGGCGCGCCATCGCGGCGAGACCGAAGAGCGAGGACTGATCGGCGAGCTCCTCGCAGACCCGCAGCTCGACGATCGCCGAGGCGCGCTCGCCCTCGAGCGCGTCGCACGCCGCTCGGATCGCCGCGGCATAGGGCGCCGCGTAGCTCGCGCGCTCGCGCATCAGCCGGCCTGCGAGCGCACGCGCCTTCGGCACCTGGCCCTCCACCCCCTGCTCCGCGAGCGCGACGAGATAGCGCGCGCGGAGCCAGGTGCCGTAGACGCGGATCGACTCGGCCCGCAGGAAGACGAGCGAGGTGCGCAGCGCGAAGAACCCGCGATCGAAGCGCGCGCGCGCCGCGCGATCGATCGGCGCCGGGTCGTAGAGGGCCTGCTCGCACTCGGCGAGCAGCGCGTACCAGCTCTGGATGTGATACGCGCCTCCGGGCGGCTCCCAGGCCCGATCGCGGAGCTTGGCGCGGGCGCGGGCGAGATCGCCGTCGACGAGCCACGCGACGTGCCCGGCGAGGTTGAGCGAGACCTTCGCGTAGCGATCGTCGCGCCGCACGGCGTCGCGCTCATACTCGGGGATCCACCGGCCGAGCGCCGCGAGATCGCCGCGGAAGACCGCGGTCCACACCTTCAGGATGCGGGCGACGTTGAGCCCGCCCATGTCGACCCGGACCTCGTCGCGGAAGCGCAGCTCGGCCTCGGCGAGCGGCCGCGGTGCGCTGGCGAGCCGGCCGAGGAAGTAGCTCGTGCCTCCGTCGGCGAGCTCCGCCCACGCGCGCACCCGCTCGCTATTCGACCCGCGCGCGAGCTCCTCGGCCCGCGCGACGAGCCGCCGCACGTAGGTCGCGCCCGACTGCCCCTCGAGCCCGCTCAAGAGCGCCTCGAGCGCCAGCCCCCGCGCGAGGAGCTCCGGCTCACCCGAGCGCAGGATCCGGCGCAGCGCCCGGGTCTGGAAGGTCCACGCGCGGAGCGGATCGATCGAGCCGAGCCCGCTGGCGATCGACTGGAAGACCTCGAGGCGCCGGCGCTCGTCGTCTGCGATCGCGCTCGCGCCGACGCGATCGATCCCGGCCAAGGCGAGCCTCGCGCGCTCGTAGGCGAACGCGGCGAGCACCTCGGCCTGGGTGCGAGGCC
>JAEZBP010000928.1 GCA_023427125.1 Pseudomonadota bacterium
CGTCGACACGGGCGGCGCTGCGCTCTACGAGGTCCGCTCGACGGGCTTCGGGGCGACGCCTTGGCTGCGGGTGAGCGGTGAGATCCACGGCGAGAGCCAGCTCGGCGCGGCCGTGCACGCGCTGAGCACCGCAGGAGGCGCATTTCTCGCCGTGGGCGCGCCCTGGTCGAGCGCCAGCGATGCCTACCTCGACGACGGCGCGTCCTACGTCGTCGCGATCCCGTGAGCGCGCTCCTGACGCGGCGATGATGTCTTCCGGGTCGGTAGGCCGAGCGCGTTCCAGGCCTTCATCCCGCCGAGCAGGTTGCGCACGTCCTCGAAGCCGTGGCGGAGCAGGATGCTGACGCCGAGCCCGGCGCGATTGCCCACGCTGCAGGTGACGGTGACCGGTCGCTCCCGATCGAGCTGGAGCTCGTCGAGCCGCTCCTCGAGGTGACCGACGTACGCGTGGCGGGCGCCGGGGATCCGGCCCGCTCGGACCTCGTCCGCGTCCCGCACATCGAGCACCTGCGCGCCGTCGAGCTCCGACGAGAGCTGGCGCGGCGAGATGACGCCCGAGCGCTCGATCGGTCGTCCCCCGACGAACCACGACGAGAAGCCGCCGGCGAGCGCCCCCTTCACTCCGTCCATCCCGATCCGTGAGAGGTGCAGGGAGGCCTCCTCGAGGTCCGCGTCCCGGTCGAGCACCAGCCAGAGCGGCGTGTCACGGCGGGCGACCCAGCCTCCGAAGATCGGCAGTCCGTCCATCCACACGGCGAGCGAACCGGGGATGTGCGCGCCCGCGAAGGCCTCCGGCGAGCGCGCGTCGAGCACGAGCTCCCCGTCGCGCCGGTCGGCCAGCGCCTCGGGCCCGACCAGCGGCACATCCTCGGGGCGGCGCGCCGGCGGGAGCCCGCCCCGGAGGTTCACCTCCTCCATCAGCCGGAAGTAGGGCGGACGCGGCAGGCGCTCCTCGCCCTTCTTCCTCGCGAACGCCTCGCGGTCCAGAGTGAAGACGGCGTTGTAGGCGCGCTCGGCGCCGATCGTCGAGAGCGGCCGAGGCGCCATGCCGCTCCCGCAGACCGATCCCGCGCCATGCGCCGGCAACACCAGCGTGCCGTCGCCGAGCGGCGCGAGCTTCCGGTGCACCGAGTCGTAGAGGAGCGCGGCGTTCTCGCGCGCGCGGCTCGCGTCGGTCAGGTCGGTGCGGCCGGTGTCTCCGAAGAAGAGCGCGTCGCCGGTGAAGACGCCCCACGCGCGCCGGCCGTGCTCGGCCGGAAAGACCGCGTAGGACATGCTCTCGGGCGTGTGCCCCGGGGTGTGCAGCGCTCTCAGGGTCACTGCGCCGATCGACAGCGTCTCGCCGTCATCGAGGCGCAGGTCCCCGTGGCCGAAGAGCTCGTGGCGGCCGTTGACGATCTTCGCGCCGGCCCGCGCTGCGAGGTTCGCGGCGCCCATCACGAAGTCCTCCTGCCGGTGCGTCTCGATGACGTAGGTGATCCGCAGGCCCTCCTGCTGCGCGGCCGCGAGGTACACGTCGACGTCGCGGCGAGGGTCGACGATCGCGGCCTCGCCTCCGTCGCCGAGCAGGTAGGCGAAGTGTGCGATGCCGGGGGTCTCGAATCGTCGGAGCATCATGGCGCTCGATGATGCAAGCGCGGCTCCGCTCCTCGAGAGCGGCGTTCGACGGAGAGCGCGCGCCCCTGTCAGCCCGGCTGAGGCACGCTGCCGCCCCCGCGCGTTGCTTCAGAGGCCCGCGTCGAGCCCGGCGTCCGGTGCTACCCCGGCGTCGTCCGGCGCGTCCGCCACGCACCCGTCCGGGGCGCCGCGCTCGATCCAGCCTCCGATCGCCGCGAGATCCTCGGGGCGGAGCGCGGCCATCGGATCGCCGCAGACGCCGCTGCCCGGCGTGAGCTTCTGGAGGAAGACGCTGTTCTCGGGATCGCCCGGCACGATCAGCGCTCGGCCGAAAGGGCCGCCGCAGTGCTCGCCGCTCGCGGCCGCGCCGACGAGCGCGCGGTAGGTCGCGTCGCAGTCGTCGTACGCGATGTGGAGGCCGACCTCCTCCGCGTTGGGGTCGCCATGGCAGTACTGGTTTCCGCAGCGCCGGGCGACGAGGAGATCGCGAAAGACGCTCGCCCACGTGGGCTCGATCGGAGGCACGTAGTGATCGGGCACGACCACCGCGGGCACGCCGTCCGCGCGCGCCGTCGTGCGCTCGACGACCGGCGCGCCACACGCGAGCCAGTTGCGCAGGACCTCGCGCGCCTCGGGCGAGTCGATCGCGGGGAGCGAGGTGTCGTCGCTCCGTAGGTAGCTCGCGGCGAGCGCGCCGGTGTCGATCCCGCGCGGTGGCATGGTGCCGAGATCGAGGGTGCGCAGGATGCTGCGGGCGTGCTGCACGACGAGGTAGCGACCCCGCCGCAGCCTCGCGAGCTCCGCCTCGTTGGCCGCCGAGGTCGTGCTCGCGAGGCGCACGTCGAGCTCGAGGCCCGCCGGCACGCCGTTCCTGCGCACGCCCTCGGCGTCCGCCCCATGACAGAGGGTCGCCCCGCCGCACGACGAGATGATCAAGGCCTGCCCCTCGTACGCCGTGCGGCCGTCCGCCGGATCGTACGCGACCCGAGTCGCCGCCGCCTGATCGCACTCTCCGAGCTCCGGCGTGCACGCGAGCGCGCCTGCGGTGAAGAGGAGGAGCACGCTCCGGCCGGCGGTGGGGCTCACGCGCTGGAGCATACCCGCGCGCGCGGCCCAAGACGCGCGGATCTCCGCGATGGCGCTTTGGCCGGACCAGCGACTCCAGTCAGGCAGAGGCTCTCGCAGCTTCGTCGCGCGCCTCGGCGCGCCGAACGGAGCGGTCTTACGCTCGCCGGACACCGGGGACGGGAAGCACCGAGATGTCGGGAGTGCCGCGCAGCTCGGCCGCGCGCTCGCGAAGCGCGCGCCCAGCGACTCAAGCCTGTCGCAGAATCACCTAGCTCGGGGAACGCCGAGCGGCGCCCTCACCTCGGCTGGACACCGGGGAAGGGAAGCGCCGACAGGACGGAAGTCCGTGCCGCTCGAACGCGCGCTCGCGAAGCGCGCGCAAAGCAAACTCAGCGCGTGAGCTTGCGGTACTTGATGCGGTGCGGGCGCTCGGCCTCGGCGCCGAGGCGGCGCTTGCGGTCGGCCTCGTAGTCGTCGTACGCGCCGTCGAAGAAGACGACGTTGCTGTCGCCCTCGAACGCGAGGATGTGCGTCGCAACGCGATCGAGGAACCAGCGATCGTGGCTCGTCACGAGCGCGCAGCCCGGCCACTCGAGGAGCGCGGCCTCGAGCGAGCGCAGGGTCTCGACGTCGAGGTCGTTGGTGGGCTCGTCGAGGAGGAGGACGTTGCCGCCCTGGGTGAGCGTCTTCGCGAGATGCACGCGGTTGCGCTCGCCGCCCGACAGCAGCTTCACGTGCTTCTGCTGGTCGGATCCCTTGAAGTTGAAGAGGCTCACGTAGGCGCGCGACGGAATCTCGAACTTGCCGACGCGGATCGTGTCCTGGCCGCCCGAGATCTCGGCCCACACGTTCTTCTCGCCGTCGAGCACGTCGCGGTTCTGATCGACGTACATGAGCTGCACGGTCTCGCCGAGCACGATCTCGCCGCCGTCGGGCTTCTGCTCGCCGGTGATGATGCGGAAGAGGGTGGTCTTGCCGGCGCCGTTCGGGCCGATGATGCCGACGATCGCGCCGCGCGGGATGCGGAAGTCGAGGTTCTCGTAGAGCAGGCGATCCCCGAACGCCTTGGTCAGCCCGCGCGCCTCGATCACCTTCTCACCGAGGCGCTCGATCGGCGGCGGGATCGCGATCTCGTTGCTGTCGCGCTTCTGCTTGCCGCTCTCGGTGACCAGCGACTCGAAGGCCTGCACGCGCGCCTTGCTCTTCGCGTGGCGCGCCTTCGGCGAGGCGCGCACCCACTCGAGCTCGGCCTTGATCTTGCGCTGGCGCGCCGACTCCTGCTTCTCCTCGATCTGGAGGCGCTTCTCCTTCGCCTCGAGCCACGCCGTGTAGTTGCCCTTGAACGGGAAGGCCTCGCCGCGATCGAGCTCGAGGATCCACTCGGCGACGTTGTCGAGGAAGTAGCGATCGTGGGTGATGGCGACGACGCATCCCGGGTACTGCGCGAGGTGCTGCTCGAGCCACTGCACGCTCTCGGCGTCGAGGTGGTTCGTCGGCTCGTCGAGGAGCAGGAGGTCCGGCTTCTGCAGGAGCACCCGGCAGAGCGCGACGCGGCGCTTCTCGCCGCCCGAGAGGTGATTGACGCTCTCGTCGGCGGGCGGGAGGCGCAGCGCGTCCATCGCCAGCTCGAGCGTGTGGTCGAGGTTCCAGCCGTCCTGCGCGTCGATCTGATCCTGGAGCTTGCCCTGCTCCTCGAGCAGCGCGTTCATCTCGTCGTCCGAGGCGACCTCGCCGAACTTCATCGAGACTTCCTCGAAGCGCGCGAGGATCGCCTTGAGCGGCGCCACCGCCTCTTCGACGACGTCCTTCACCGTGCGGTCGCGCCCGATGTCGGGCTCCTGCGGCACGAAGCCGACCGTCGTGCCGGGCCGCCGCCACGCCTCGCCGGCGAAGGTCGTGTCGTCGCCGGACATGATGCGCAGGAGCGTGCTCTTCCCCATCCCGTTGGGGCCGATGACGCCGATCTTCGCGCCCGGCAGGAACGAGAGGTAGAGGTCGGTGACGATCCGCTTGTCGGGGGGATGGACCTTCGTCACCCCCTTCATCGTGAAGATGTAGTCCGCCATGATGCGCGCGGTGTCTGGCACACCGGCGCCCCGTTTGCCAGCGGCGCGCCGCCCTGCCCCGTGACGCGAAAGCACGACCGGCCGCGGGATCGCTCCCGCGGCCGGCGATGCAACTGACGACGCGTCGAGCTCGTCGAGCGATCAGGAAGCCTTGGCCTCGGCGCCGTTGGCTGCGCGGGCGCTCTCTTCCTTGCTCGACTCGTCGTGGTCCTTCGAGAAGTACTCGGCGACCTTGCGGCGGACGTCCTTGCCCTGCTCCGAGTAGAACAGGAACGTGACGCCGGCGCCGACGATCGCGCCGGCGGTGAAGCCGCTGAGCACGAGCACCGTGGAGCTCGGCACCGACGCCTGCCGGGTGAGGCCGATCGTGTGAAGGAGCGCGTCGGCCCGGTCGAGGCCGTACCGGCGCACGTCGTCGCCGGAGATGCCGGTGACCTTCTTCACGTCGTCGGCGGTGACGTTCGTGGTGAACCGACCGAGCGCGTAGAGAGCGCCGGCCTTGAGGAGCGTGCTGGTGAGGTTCATGGGTGAAAGCCCCCTTTCCTGGGTTGGTCTTCTGGCGTACGACGCTTGCCGCGCGCGATCAAGGGGAAGACCCCTACACGCTCAGCGAGCGCGGCCGAAGAAGCTCGCCGCGCTCTCGCGCTGCGCTTCGACGCGCGCGGAGCACAGGCGGATCGCCTCGAGCGCGCCGCGCAGGTTGCGCGGGCCGCCCGGGAGGGACTCGATCCGCTCGCCAAAGAACGCCTCGACCTCCGCGGCCTTCTCCTCCGTACAGAAGCCCGCCGCGAGCCACGGCGCGTAGCCCGCGCGCGTCGGCGCCACCCGCGCGAAGACCGCGTCGAAGTGCTCGCGCAGCCACTGCCACGCGCGCTCGCGTGTCTCGATCATCCCGAGCTGCGCGCCGATCGTGTGGGTGACCTCGTTGACCCGCAGCGCCGGATCGAGGGAGAGCTCGAGCGCGCGCTGGCCGAGCGCCGGGTCGTGCGTCGCGCCGAGCGCGCCGAGCACCTGCGCGCGGAAGAGCGCGTCGTCCGAGGCGCGGAAGGCGGCGAGCAAGCGATCGAAGAACGCGGCGTCGCCCTCCTGCACCGCCACCGCGAGCGCGAGACCGACCAGATCGTGGTGCACCGCGCTCCGATCGAGGGTCCCGTCCGCGCCCACATAGCGCCGCCCCCGCTCCGCCGCCTCGCGCCGCACGCGTGCGTCCTTGGCGGTGAACGCGAGGAACGAGAGCAGATCCCGCCGCATCAGGCTGGCCTCCCCGCCCTCGCCTCGGCGCGCCGTCCATCCGAGCCGCCGGGCTCGCGCGCCGTAGAGCCGCGCGCCGAAGCGCGAGACGGCCGCGCGCTCCGCCTCGCCGACGAGGTGGTCGTGCGTCCACGAGAGGAGCCCCATCGGCTCGGTGGCCACCGTGCGCGACTCGTCGGCCGCGATGCGATCGAAGCTCGCGTAGACGTCCGCCGCGTCGATCGTGTCGGCGTCGAACGAGGCGACGAGGTTGCTCGCTACGCTGAGCCGCTCGCGGACGCTCAAGCGCTGCCAGCCGGCGCGCATCAGCCGCCCGATGTCCTCGCTCGACATCGACCATCGGAAGTAGCCCGCGGCCTCGGCGTTCGGGATGATCCAGTCGGGGCACGCGCCCTCGAGCGCGAGGCTCGCCTGCGCGTCGCTCACGAGCTCGCACTGCTCGCTCGCCGTGCGCCCCCGGCCGGCGCGCACGCAGAGCGGGATCTGCCAGACGCGATCGCGCTCGCCGCTCGAGCCGACGGGCAGGTAGCGCGCCTGAGTGATCGCGAGCGCCGCGCCGTCGCCGCACTGCCGCGCCGCGGTCACGAGCGGCACGCCCGGCTGCATCAGGAACGTGCGGAAGGGCGTGCCCACGTCGCGGCCGGCCTCCCGCGAGAGCGCGTCGAGGAGATCGTCGGCGGTCGCGGTGCCGAAGCGGTGCGCGCTGAGGTACTCGCGGATCCCGTCACGGAAGGTGTCCTCGCCGATCCAGCGCTCGAACATCGCGAGCACGCCGCCGCCCTTCCGATACGTGATCGAGTCGAAGGCGTTGCGGATGTCGTGGTTGCTCTCGATCGGCTGGCGGATCTGGCGCGCGCTCACCAGGCTGTCCGCGCGCATCGCGCCCTGCACCGACTCGAGCATCGCGACCTCCGCCTCGTACTCGGGGTGCACGCGGGCCACGATCTTGTTGCCCATCCAGGTGGCGAAGGCCTCGTTGAGCCAGATGTCGTCCCACCACGGCATCGTCACGAGGTTGCCGAACCACTGGTGCGCGAGCTCGTGCGCCATCACGCCGGCGAACGCGCGTCGCTGGTCCTCGGGTGCGTGCTCGGGATCGAGCAGGAGCAGCCACTCGCGGAACGTGATCGCGCCCGCGTTCTCCATCGCGCCCGACGCGAAGTCCGGCACGGCGATGATGTCGAGCTTGTCGTACGGGTACTCGGTCCCGAAGTACCGCTCGAGCTCGGCGAGGAGCGGCCCCGTGTGCTCGAGCGCGTAGGCGAGGCGCGCCCCTTGACCGCGCACCGCCACGCCGCGGAAGGGCAGCGGCCTCGTGCGCACCGCGTTGGGCGGCAGCGGCGCGTGCTCGACCACGTCGAGCGGGCCGACCGCCATCGCGACGAGGTAGGTCGGCAGCGGCAAGGTCTCCGCGAAGCGCACCTCCTTCATGTCGCCGACCGCGCGGGTGCTGGCGACGAGCGTGTTGCCGATGGCCTCGTGATCGGCGCGCACCGAGAGCGTGAGCTCGAAGGGGGTCTTGAAGCGCGGCTCGTCGAAGCACGGGAACGCGAGGCGCGCGCTCGTCGGCTCGAACTGCGTGAACGCGTACGACTCGCCGCCGGTGTCGACGCGGTAGAGGCCCGCGAGCTGCCGATCGAAGGGCGCGTCGTAGGTGAGCGTCAGCGTCACCTCGCCCGGGCCGACCGGCGTGGGGAAGCGCAGCGACGCGACTCCGTCGTCGCTCTCTTGCCGGTAGGTCCCCACGACCCCTTCGGCGCCGTCGGGGAGCGCCTCGGCCTCCGTCACGTTCAGGCCGCGCCCGTGCAGCCAGACGACCCGGCGTGGCGCGTCGAAGCGAGCACGGATGTCGACGCGGCCACGGAAGCGATCTTGGCTCGGGACGACCTCCATCCACATCTCGTACCCGAGCGGCGTGACGCCCTCGGGCAGCCGGCCTCCGGGCACCGGCTCGACCTCCACGCTCGCGCCGCCCGCGCCGCGGCCTTGGAGAGCGCGCCCCTCGGCGGCCGTGTACTCGGGGTGCCGAGCGTCGGACCCCGAGCCGCAGGCGTTGAGGAGGAGGAGGATCGGGAGGGCGCGTCGCAGCATGGGCGCCCTTATACGGGGATCCTCCCTCGGGATCGATCCCGCTCGCGCCTCGCTATCGCAGCAGCGCCTCGGCGACCACGGGGCAGTCGTCCTCTTGATCACGCGGCGCGACGCACTCCACGCGGCCGTTCAGGTAGACGACCATGTCGACCGTCGACTCGGGATAGACGATGCCGGGGCAGCGCAGCGCGACGCGCAGCAAGCCCCGCCGGAGATCGCAGCCCATGGCGGCCGCGTTCTCCGCCATCACCGGGACGTTGTCGCTCGTGAGCCCGCCCATCTCGAGGCGCGCCCGCGGCGCGCAGCCGCCGGCGAAGAGCGCACACAATGCCACCACCACGAATCCATGCACGATCCGCATCGTCACTCCTGCCTGATCTCGAGAAAGGCCCGAAACGCCAAGACCTCACGGCTGGATGGCGTGATCCAGGCGCTGGCCTCGGCCCCGATCCAAACGCTGTCGAACCACCAGAGGCGGGGCCCGACGTGGAAGTGCACGCCGCCCTGGCCGAAGCCCACGCCTCCCTCGACCGCGAGGAGCGTCCAGCGGAACGTCGCGTCGAGGTAGCCGAGGTGCCACATGCTGTCCTCGAGCGCGTCGTCCAGATAGAGCCCCTGCCCTTGCAGGCCGAAGCGGTAGCCGACCCAGCCCATCACGTAGGTCTCGAACGCGAGGTCCTGGCGGAAGCCGATGCCCACGGTCGCGTCGAGGTTCATCGCGAAGTCGCCGAGCCAGGGC
>JAEZBP010000939.1 GCA_023427125.1 Pseudomonadota bacterium
TCTGGCGGCCGGGCGGCTCTCGGCGGCCGGCCGCGTCTACGCGACCCTCGCGCTGCGGGCGCCCCACGAGCCGGCATACGCCGTCGCGGCGAGGGTGCTCGGCGAGGGGGCGCGATGACGCGCGCGATCCTCCTCGTGTGGCTCGCGCTCGCGCTCGCCTCGTGCGGGGACCCGGCCCTGCGCTTCGAGATCCTCGTGCGGGCCCGGGCCGACGGCGCGCCGATGGCCGGCGTGCAGATCGCCGAGGGCGGGGTGGTGCTCGGGCAGACCGGCGAGGACGGCGCGCTGAGCCTCGTCACCGAGCGGGCCGAGGGGGCGACGCTCGGGCTCGTCGCCGACTGCCGGGAGGGCTTCCAAGCGCGGCCCGAGCGCATCGTGCGGACGCTCCGCACGTGGGCGCCGATCGACGCGGCCGCCGGCTCGCCGCCGCTGACGATCGACGTCGTCTGTCATCGCCTCACGAGCTCCGTCGTCCTCGTCGTCGACGCCGGGCGCCCGGACCTGCCGGTCGCGGTCGACGGCGCGGTGATCGAGAGCACGAACGAGGCGGGGCTCGCGCATCTCTTGTTGCAGGGGCCGCCCGGGCGCCGGGTGCTCGTGTCGAGCGACACCTCGGACGCGCCGGCCCTCGCGCCGGCGAGCCCCGAGCGGAGCTTCACGCTCGGCGACGACGCGGTGCTCTACTGGCCGACGCGCTTCGAGGCTCAGAGCGCGCCGGCGAGCGAGCCGCCGAGCCGCCGCCGCCGCGGCGGGCGCCGGGTGCCCGAGAGGATCCGATGAGGAGCGAGCGATGAGGCTGAAGGATCGTGCGAGCCCGCTCGGGGCGGACGAGCGAGGCGGCTACCAGGTCGAGTACCTCGTGGTGCTCATCCTCGTGGCCATCGTCACGACCCTCGCGATCACCACCGTCGCGGCCCCGCTCGTCCTCTACCACGACACCGTGCGCGAGAGCGTCACGTCGACCGTTCCGTAATCGCGGTTGGTTGATTTCATCGAACCCAACCGATCAGTCGGGGGCGCAGCCTTCGGCCCAGTTGAGCGAGAGCGGGTAGCGCTCGCAGAAGAGGCTGCGGACGCGGCCGCCCCAGGGGATCTCGCCCTCGGCCATCTTCGTGTTGCACTCGGTGCCGCCGCGCCGCTCGATGTCGAGCGAGCCGCCGCCGAGCGCCGCGGGGCGCGCCGCGCTCGCGTGCGCGCTCGTCTGGATGTCGGACGCGGTCACGTCGTCGAGCCGGCTCGCCGCCTCGGGCGCGACCTCCGCTTGGACCGCGCGGAAGCCGCCGACCCAGTCGCGCGCCGGCGCCGGCGGGCCCGACACGCACCCCTCGAGCGCCGGAGCCCACACGTCGCGGCCCACCTTGCGCACCGCCGAGAGCTCGACGTGCGTGAGGTGCTGAAACCAGAGGAAGAACGCGAACATCATCGCGAAGAACATCACGACGATCGCGCCCTCCACCTGCGCGCCGCCCCGCTCGTCGGCCAGCAGCGAGCGGCGCGGCTCGGATCGCTCAATGGAGCGCATCGCGAGCTCCTCGCAGGTCGGCCGTGACCTCCGCGCACGCGGCGCCGCACCGAGGCAGGACCGCGCTCTCGAGCCACGCCTCGTAGAGCGGATCGGTCACGACGGGATCGGTCGCGCCGCCGGTCGGATAGCGGAAGCGACGCAGCCGCGCGCGCCACTCGGTGCGGAACGTCTCCTCCTCGACCGAGTGCGCGGCCATGTCCGCCGGCGCGTTGGCGAGCTCCCAGGTCGAGTAGTACTCGGCCTGCGAGACCGCGACGCTCGCGATCGGGCGCCGCTCGTCGGGGCGGCCGCGGCCGACGTCGACCCAGCGGGTGCTGAAGATGCGGGCGATGCGCACCCCGCGCGCGAAGAGGCGCAGCCGCTCGCTCTCGCCGACCGCCACCACGCGCACCTGGTAGGGCTCGGTGCCGACCGGGCGCTCGCGCGGCGAGGGCACGTACGCGTGGACGCCCTCGGGCGCCGGGCAGTAGGGGAGGTCGCGCCCGACCCGCGCGTTGTCCTCGCCGATGATCCGGTAGGCGATGTCGAGGCCCATCGCCGTCCGCGCGAGCCGGTGGGTGTGGAGGTTGGCGAGCGCGCAGAAGGCCTCGGTGCCGGAGGGCCGGGCCGCCATCGGGCGCGGCACGAGGAAGCCCTCGGCCAGCTCGTCGCCGAGGCGCGCTTCGAGGAGGCGCTCGACCTCGGCCGCCGCGAGGTGGGGAGCCTCCGTCGCGATCGTCTCGGCCGCCTCCGTCCCCCGGCGCAGATCGTCGACGAGCGGCGGCTCCATCGTGGCGCGCGCGCCCGAGTAGCGATCGTAGAGCTCGCGGCAGAAGCCGTCGGGCGCGGGGTAGGTCTCGCGCGGCGTGCCCTCGCCGAGGATGATCCCGAAGCGCACGCAGAGATCCGCCGCGCTCTCGGTGAGGGCCGCGCCGGCGAGGACCGCGTACGAGACCGAGTTGGCGGCGTTCACCGTCGCGAGCGCGTTCATCGCGCGCGCGTGCTCGACCGCCGCGCCGAACGCCGCCTCGTCGGCCGCCTGCTGCATGCGCTCCTGGTAGGAGACGCTCGCCCCGATGCCGGCGAGCGCGTAGAGCGCGCCGACCAGGAAGACGGCCATCAGGAGCGCGACGACCATGATCGCGCCGCCCTGATCGACCACGAGATCGAGGCCGGCTCGTGTAGGGCGCCGCACCGCCGTCGAGGCTATCATCCGCGCCGTGCGCGCACCATCGCAGCGTCGGCGCACGCGACCCTGGGTGCTGGCCGCGATCGGGGCCGGGCTCGTGGGGGTGGCGCTGATGATCGCGCGCGACCGAGGCGCGATCGAGCCTGCGCAGCCGCCGTCACCGATGGTCGCGCTCGGCGCACAGGTTCTGGACGCCGCGCTGGTCGGCGACGGGGTGACCGAGCTCCGTCTGAACGGCGTGGCGGTGAGCGGCGCGAGCGGATCGCGCGACGCGCCGCTCGAGGCG
>JAEZBP010000995.1 GCA_023427125.1 Pseudomonadota bacterium
GCTCGTACGCGAGGGCGCGCTCCCGCGCTCGCAGCTCGAGGCGCTCGAGGCGCAGATGCGCACGAGCGACGCGCAGGTGGCGCAGGTGCGCGCCGCGCGGCGCACGGCCGGCCAGCAGCGCTCGCGGACCATCGTGCGCGCGCCGATCGACGGAACGGTCGCGCTCCTCGCGGTCTCGCAGGGCGACATGGTCGCGCCGAGCGTGCCGATCTGCGCGATCGTGCAGATGGACACGGTCGAGGTGACGCTGCGCGTGACGGAGCAGGACTTCGTGCGCATCCGAGCGGAGATGCCGGTCGAGATCCGGCCGCCCGCGCTGCCCGAGGTGGTGCGGACCGGCCGGGTCCGCCGAGTCTCGCCGGTGCTCGATCCGCTGACCCGCACCGCGACGGTCGAGGTCGGGGTCGAGAACGAAGACCGCGTGCTGCGCCCCGGCATGGTGGCCGAGGCCGCGATCGAGCTCTCGCGCCGGCCGAACGTGATCCTCGCGCCCTCGCGCGCGCTCGTGCTCAGCTCGCGGACCGACAGCGATCGCGAGGCGGCGATCTTCGTCTTCGAGCGAGGAGCGCAGCGAAGTGACGGTAGGCCGACACCAGCTGCCGTTCGCTGGTGGCGGGATGCCGTCACGCAGCGGAGCGACCCATGTAATCGCGAGGCGGGCGTCGCGCACCGGCGCGCGGTGGTGCTCGGCCGCCGCTACGACCGCCTCGTCGAGATCACCTCGGGCCTCCAGGGCACCGAGGAGGTGGTGGTCCAAGGGCAGCACCTCCTGCGAGACGGCGCCTCTGTCCGTACGAGCGAGGCGCCCTCAGCCGCTCCGGCGGCGGAGGCCCCTTGAGCCTCGGCGAGCTCTCGATCCGGCGCGGGGTGACCACGGCGATGGTCTACCTCTGCCTGGTCGGCTTCGGGCTCTTCTCGCTCTCGACCCTGCCGCTCAACCGCCTGCCGGAGGTCGAGCTCCCGGTCATCGCGGTCGTCACCACCTACGTCGGCGCGAGCCCGAACGACGTCGAGACCCTGCTGACCGAGCCGATCGAGCGCGCGGTCGCCTCGGTCGAGAGCGTCGAGACGGTGCAGTCGACCTCGCGCCAGGGCACCTCGATCGTGATCATCCAGTTCACGTGGGGCACCGACATGAGCGCGGCCGAGGTCGAGGTGCGCAAGAACCTCGAGCTCTTCGCGCAGGACTTCCTGCCCGCCGAGGCCACGCGCCCGCTCACCTTCGCGTTCGACCCGAGCCTCTCGCCGGTGATGTTCATGGCCCTCGACGGGCCGCTCGACGGCTACCAGCTCCGGCGCATCGCCACCGAGGAGGTGCAGCCCTACCTCGGGCGTGTCGACGGCGTCGCCGCCGCCGAGGTGATGGGCGGGCTCGATCGCGAGGTCGCGGTGCGCCTCCACCCGGCCTGGCTCCAGGCCAACGGCGTCACGCCCGGCAACGTCACCGACGCGCTCCGCGGCGCGAACCTCGTCGTGCCGAGCGGCGCGGTCGACGACGGCACCCAGCGCCTCGCGATCCAGCCGACGAGCATGTTCACGAGCGTCGCCGAGATCGAGGACGTCGTGGTCGGCCAGCGCGGCGGACGCGCCGTTCGCCTGCGCGAGGTCGCCGACGTGCTCGACACCTTCGAGGAGGAGGCGCACGTCGTCACCGCCGACGGCGAGCCGGCGGTGCTGCTCGCGGTACGCAAGCAGTCCGACGCGAACACCGTGCAGGTCGCGCAGGCCGTCGCCGAGGCGCTCCCGGAGATCGAGCGCCGCCTCCCCGAGGGCGTCTCGCTGGTCCCGCTCTTCGACGAGTCGCGCCCGATCCTGCGCTCGATCCAGAACCTCGGCTCGACGGCGCTCCAGGCCTTCGCCTTGACCGGCCTCGTGCTCCTCATCTTCCTGCGGGACTGGCGCTCGAGCCTGATCACCGTGATCGCGATCCCGACCTCGGTGGTCGTCGCCTTCGTCGCGATGAACGCGCTCGACGTCACGCTCAACCTCATCTCGATGGCGGGCCTCGCGCTCGCGATCGGCATGCTCGTCGACAACGGCATCGTCGTGCTCGAGGCCGCGTTCCAGCACGTCGAGAAGGGCCGCTCGACGGCCGAGGCCGCGATGCTCGGCGCCCGAGAGATGTCCATGCCGGTCGTCGCCTCCACGCTGACGACCGTCGTCGTCTTCCTGCCGATCCTCCTCGTCGACGGCATCGCGGGCGAGATCTTCCGCGACATGGTGCTGACGATCACCATCTCGCTGCTCGCGTCGCTGGTCGTCTCGCTGAGCCTCGTGCCGCTGATGACCGCCCGCATGCTCGGCCGCAGCGAGACTCGCTTCGAGCGCGTCCTCAAGCGCGCGACCCGCTTCATCGATTATCTCGCGCCGGCCTACGAGCGCTCCCTCGCGTGGGCGCTCGGGCGGCGCAAGCGGGTCCTCGCGGTGGTGCTCCTCGCGTTCGTCGCGACCCTCGGCCTCACGCCCTTCCTCGGGCAGGACTTCCTGCCCAAGGCCGACAACTCCGAGATCCGCATCTCCGTCACCGCCGCGCCCGGCACCTCGCTCGACGAGATGAGGGTGCTCATCGGCCAGGTCGAGGCGCTGATCTCGGACACGGTCCCGGAGGCGGAGGTGGTGACCGCGGACTACGGCACCGCCGAGGGCTTCGGCGCGGTCTTCGGCGGCACCGCGAACGTCGGCACGCTGCGGGTGCGCCTGCCCAATCCGTCCGAGCGCGAGCGGACCCAGCAGGAGATCGAGGCCGCGCTGACCGCGCGCTTCCCGGAGCTGCCGGGGCTCGACGTGGAGCTCGCCGAGTTCTCGCTGGGCGCCGGCGGCGGCGACGTGGTCGTGAAGATCTTCAGCGAGGATCTCGACGAGCTGCGTACGTTCGGTGAGCGGCTCCTGGCCGAGATCAGCGAGGTGGACGGCGTGCGCGACGTCCGCTTCTCGATGCTGCAGGGGAGCCCGGAGCTCGCGCTGCGCTACGACCGCGAGCGGATGCGGGTGCTCGGCGTCTCGCCGGGCGTCGTCGCCTCCACGGTCGCCGCCTACTACCAGGGCGTCACGGCGACGGTCTATCGCGAGGGCGGCGACGAGCACGTCGTGCACGTGCGGGCGCCGCGGGAGGCTCGCCGCAGCCTCGACGATCTGCGCTACCTCCCGATCCCGCTGCCGATGGGCGGCACGGTGCCGCTCGGCTCATTGGCCGAGGTCGGCGACCAGCTCGGCCCGATCGACATCGAGCGCGAGGACCAGCGACGCTACGCGCGCCTCACCATCACCAAGGCGGAGGACGTCGACCTCGGCACCCTGACCGCGAGCGTCGAGCAGCGCGTCGCGCGCGCCGGGCTGCCGGAGGGCGTGCACCTCGAGATCGGCGGCACCGCGGAAGATCTGCGCGACTCGTTCGTCAAGCTCGCGCTCGCGCTCCTCGCAGCGCTGATCCTCGTCTACATGGTGATGGCCTCGCAGTTCGAGTCGCTGCTCGAGCCCTTCGTCATCATGTTCACGGTGCCGCTGGCGGTGATCGGCGTGGTGCTCGCGCTCTTTTTCACCGGCACCTCGCTGCAGATCACCGCGCTCGTCGGCGTCATCCTCCTGGGCGGCGTGGTCGTGAACAACGGCATCGTGCTCATCGACGTCATCAAGCACCGGCGCGCCGAGGGACGCACGCTGCACAGCGCGGCGCTCGAGGCCGCGCGCACGCGCATGCGTCCGATCCTCATGACCGCGCTCACCACCATCCTCGGCATGATCCCGCTGGCGCTCGGCCTCGGCGACGGCGCGGAGATCTGGGCGCCGATGGCCCGCGCGGTCGCCGGCGGGATGACGGTCGGCACGCTGCTCACGCTCTACATCATCCCGATCGTCTACCTGATGCTGGCCGGCGCCCTCGAGCGCCGCCGCGCGCGGCGCGCTCCCGCCATCATCTCCGAGGCGGCGTGACGCGGCGGGCGCTCGCGATCCTGCGGCTCGAATGGGTGTCCGTCTGCGTCTTCAGCTTGCTCGTCGTGCCCTTCGGCGCGCTCACGTCGTTCTGTCTGATCGGCTTCCCGATCATGACGCACGGGCTCGGGAGCCTCGCGTGGGTGTTGGTCCGCGGCGCGCGCAAGCACCATCAGCGCGCGTTCGAGCCGGACCCACCGGCGGGGTGGGCCGGAGCGCTCGCGCTCTTGGGGATCGCCGCGCTGCTCGGGACGACGCTCGTCGCCTCCGGCGCCGCGGGAGCGGTGCTCGGTGAGGATCACGCGATCGCCCAGGCGATCACGGCGCTTTTCGCGGCGGCGATGGCGGGCGCCGCGCTCGCGCCGTTCGCGCTCGCGCCGGTCATCGCAGCCGGCGGCGTGGGCGGGCTGGTGCGGCCGATCGGGCGCTCGGTCGAGC
>JAEZBP010001036.1 GCA_023427125.1 Pseudomonadota bacterium
CACGCGCACTCCGTCACGCCGGAGGACGAGGAGCAGGCGCCGTGGCCGCTGCAGGTGTCGGCCTCGCAGACCTCGTCGGCGACGCACGCGCCGCCCTCGCGGTGCGCGCCGGCGTCGCACTCGCAGCGCGGCCCGGCTTCCGTCGCGGTGCAGATCGACTCGCGCGGCGCGGTGCACGGGTTCGGGAGGCTGACGTCGGTCGTGCACCCGCCGGCGCCGTCGGGGTGGAAGCCCTCGCCGCAGGCCTCGCAGAAGTTCCCGCCCCAGCCCTCCTCGCAGGTGCAGCCGATCGTGCCCCCCGAGGCGTCGCAGGTGCCGTGCTCGTTGCAGCTCGAGGGGAGGCAGACGACGTCGGGCACGCACTCGCCGCCCGCCTCGTGGCGGCCCGCCGCACAGCCGCAGGACGCGGCGCCCTCGACGACCGTGCACCGCGGCCGCGGATCGCTGCAGGGGTTGGGATCGCAGAGGTCGGCGACGCACCCGCCGCGGCCGTCGTCGAAGAAGCCCTCGTCGCACGCGTCGCAGAACGCGCCTGCGTACCCCGCGTCGCACTCGCAGGAGAGCGCGCCGCCCTCCTCCGAGCAGGCCCCGTGGCCGTTGCACGTCGTCGGCTCGCACGCGATGTCGACCACGCAGCTGCCGCCTTCGTCGTGGGTCCCGGCGGGGCAGCGGCACTCGGCGATGCCCTCGCGCGGCACGCACACGCGCCCGGGCTCGCAGGGATCGCCCTCGCACGGATCGACCGGGCACGAGGCCGGGTCGGCCACGCACGGATCGACCGGCGGCCCGGCGTCCGCGCGGCCACCGGCATCGGTGGAGGGGGTCTCCCCGCAGGCGCTGAGCACGACGACGGCGAGGAGCGACGCGAGAGATCGGTTGCGCACGAGGCGAGCCTACGACGAACGAGGCCGGGACATCCCCGGGCGCGTGTGTTGCCGCTCGCCTCGCGAGGAGGGATCTTCGATCGCGACCCGTCGTGGACGTGACGCCCATCCAACTGCCCGTGCCGCTCCGCTTCCTCGCGGACGAGTACGGCTTCGTCGTGAGCGTGATCGAGCGTCCGCCTCACTGGGCCGCGCTCGATGCCAGGGCCGTCGCCGACGCCTTCGCGGTCAGCGCGGGGCTCCGTGCGATCGGGCCGGCGTGGTTCGAGATCACGAGACAGCAAGCGCGCGTCGCGCTCGCCGCAGGGCTGCTCAAGCACCTGGGAGCCTGGCCGGTCAGTGCCGACCAGCTCGCGGCGGAGTCGGTCGCGGCCTTCATCGCCCTCTTCGGCAAAGGCGACACCCACTTCTTCTCGAACGGTCCCATCGCGTTGGCTGGAGACCACGCCAGGGGCTCTCATTGGATGCCGCTCACGAGGCACGCCTTCGACACCGGAGTCCTGGGCGTCGACGCCAGCCGGGTCGGGGCGATCTGGGTGATGGACGACGACTGACCTCGGTGTTCCTGCTCGTGACGCGAGCTCGACCTCGACCTCAGCCGCCCTCGCTCGCGGCGATCGCGACGAACGCCACGATGCCGGCCACGAGGAGGGCGATCACGATGAGCTGCCAGAGCGGGATCCGCTCGGCGCCGGTGTCCGGCATCGCGCGCAGCGCGTGGACCTCTTGCTTCAGCACCGACTCGTGCCGCAGCAACGTGTAGAGCGCCTCCGCCCCGGCGATCGTGCCGAGGGGCACCCAGAGCAGCATCAGGGAGGCGAAGGTCAGCGCCGGAGCGAGCGCTCGCCGATCGAAGCGTCGGAGGCCCCATCCCGTCGCGATGTGCGCGCCCGCTCCAGCCACCGCGAGGAGCGCGGCGATCGCCCACCCCGCGCTGCTCTCGACCACGGTGCTCTCGGCCAGGGTGCCGTAGAGGGCGAGGGGAGCGCAGAAGATCAGGAGCCATCCCCCCGCGAGGTAGTTCGTCCACGCGAGGCGCCGATAGGCGCGCGCCGCCGGCGCGACGCGCTCGAGCGCGACGGCGAGGCAGGCCTCGCAGAGCGGCTCACCGCCGTCCCCGCGATCGCACTCGGCGCAGACGAAGTCGCCGCAGCGGCGGCAGGCTCCTCGCGCCTCGCGCTCGGGGTGCTTCGCGCAGCTCGCGTCCATGGGTGCGAGCGTACGAGCACACTCGCTCCATCCCAAGAGTCAACCGCGGAGCGCAACGATGGCGATCGCCGCGAGCGGCGCGAGCACCGTCAGCCAGACCGGGAAGAGGGCCTCGCGGCGGCGGGCGAGCGCGCGGGCGAGGAGCGCCGCCGCGATCCACGCGATCAGCGCGAGCGCGAGGCCGGCGAGCAGCATCCCGACCGCGTTGATCGCTCCGCCGCCCGCGTCGCGCCCGCCGAACGCGTGCGGCGCGCGGATCCCGATCCAGAGCCAGGTGTCGAAGAGCACCGCGCCCGTCGCGACCGCCAGGGCGATCGCCCACCCGATCCAGAGCCCGACCGGCGCTCCTCCCTCGCGGCTGTCCACGTGGTGAAGCTTGCCATGGAGAGGGACGTTCGACGTCCGCTCGACGGGGCGGGCCCTGCCACAAAGGTCACCGGCCCAGTGGGTGCGTGGTAGACCGCAGCGGGATCATGCGTCGGCTCCTCAACGGCATCCTCTGGCTGATCGGCCTCCTCGTCGTGCTCGTCTGCTACTTCGTGGTGCCGGTCGGCCGGTACACGCTCTACCAGCACACGTTGCGCATCGCCGAGACGGAGCCGGCCCAGGAGCTCGGGCGGGAGCTCGGCGAGGGGGGCGGCGCGCTCAAGGAGCGCGCGGTCGACGAGTGGGAGGCGCGCGCCCGCGACGCCGCCACGCCGCCCGCGCCCTGATCCGCCTGTGGCGTGCCGTCGCGGGCGGGAGTAGAGGATGGCCCGCCGAGGCCGCGCGAGGGCGCCGCGCCTCGCGGGAGGAACACATGCGGCGTTCATGGGTGATGGCCGGGCTGGTGCTGACTTGGGGCGTCGCGAGCGCCGCGCTCGCGCAGGAGCCGGTCGATCTGCTCCACGCCGTCGGCACCGACCTGGCGGTCTCGTCGGTGTACCGCGACCGGCAGTCGCAGGTGGAGCGGCTCGTCGACGGGGATCCGGCGCCCGCCTGGAACTCGCGCACCGGCGATCTGGCCGGCGCGTGGATCGAGGTGCGCTTGCCGGCCGACGCGCAGGTGAGCGGCGTCGGGATCATCCCGGGCTTCGCGCGGACCGGCGGCGCGACCGATCTCTTCACCGGCAACCACCGCGTCGCGCGGATCCGCGTGCTGCGCGAGGGCGTCGAGGTGGGGAGCTTCCCGGTCCCGAACGCGAGGCCGGAGCTGGTGACGATCCCGGTCCGCGGCGCCGGCGGCGTGTGGCGCATCGAGATCGCAGAGGTCTCGCCGGGCACTCGCAGCGACTGGCGCGAGATCTGTGTCTCGGAGCTGCAGATCCTCGGCCGCGCGCCGTCGATGGCGCCCGGCACGCGCGTGCCGCGCATGGCGGTCGGCGCGCTGCCGGCGGTGAGCGCGCCGGTCGCGGTCGATCCGGTGGCCCTCGAGCGAGAGCAGCGG
>JAEZBP010001051.1 GCA_023427125.1 Pseudomonadota bacterium
CCTCGGGCCTCGACGCGCTCGCGCTCGCGCTCGCGCCGCTCGGCGCGCACCTGAAGTGCATCGGCGTCGCGGGTGATCGCGCGAGCCGCGAAGCGCTCGCCCGTGCGCTGCCTCCCCCGCTCGCGCCGCGCATCGCCCCGGCCGGCCGCATGCAGCAGCCCTCGCTGCTCTCGCTGGCCGACGGACGCCCGCCGTGGGAGGGCCTCTCCCGCCTCATCGAGCTCGAGTAGCGGCCCCTCAGACGCCGATGAAGAGGCGGTGGCCGAAGTTGCGCTCGAGGTCGCCCTCGAAGATCTTCATCGCGGCCGCCTCGATGTCGTACTCGACGCGCTTGAAGTCGAGCTCGCGCGTCTTCGTGTCGAAGGTCGTGTAGCTCGCGCGGTTGTCGTAGTCGCGGGGCTGGCCGACCGACCCGACGCTCACGATGTACTTCCAGCCCTCGCGCAGCGTGAGCTTGCGCGCCGGCAGCTCCTCGACCTCGCCCCCGCGCGAGCCCTGGGCCCGCAGCGCGAAGACCTTGCAGAGGTGCGAGTGGCCGATGAACGTGATGTCCCCGAGCTCGCTCAGGATCGAGAGGCACTCGCGCGCCTGCTCGGGCGCGAAGATGTACTCGAACTCCTCGAGGCGGATCGGCGAGCCGTGGCAGAGGGTGACTCGAGCCTCCTTCAGGTCGTGCCGGTAGGGCAGCGACTTGAGCCACTTCATGTTCTCGCCGGTCAGGGTCCGCGCGTGCAGATCGAGCGCCTGGCGCGCCGCCTCGTAGTAGTACGAGTAGTCCATCCGGCCGGCGACCGCGGCGTCGTGGTTGCCGAGGATCGTGACCTTCGCCTTCTGGCGGATGATGTCGGCGCACTCGTTCGGGCTCGCGCCGTACCCCACGACGTCGCCCAGGCAATAGTACTCGTCCACCGTCTCCTGACGGTACGCTTCCATCACCGCCGAGAGCGCCTCGATGTTGGCGTGGACGTCGCTGAAGATGCCTAGACGCATGGGTGCAGCAAACCCAAGGGTTCGGTATAGAGCGTCGTCATCGGGGTGTCCATCTCTTTTCAGTGTCGCCGGACTCTCTCGATACGTCAGGTGTCGGCGCCCGGGCCCTCTTCGAGGTCGTCGGCCGGCGCCTTGCCCTCGAGCTCCTGATAAAACCGGCGAGAAAACGTGAGGATGGCGTCTCCGCCGGGGAGCGACGAGGCCCCGCGGACCTGCTCGTCGAGCGCCTTGGCGCGCTGACGCAACGTCAGCGCCTGGCGGGCGATCTCGACCACCCCGGCGTCGTCCTCGCTGGTCAGCCGCTCGACCTGCTTGGCGCAGCCGTGGTTCGACAGGTGGGCCAGGGTCCACGCGTAGCGCTCCTCGTTCCCCTTCGGATCGCGCAGCAGGCGCGTCACGTTGCGCAGGCTGGCGTTGCCGAAGGTGCCGACCACCCGCGCCACCTCGCGCCAGACCTCGCTCTCCTCCGACGAGAGCAGGTGGACGAGCGGCACGACCGCCCGCCGCAGCTTGAGGTGCCCGAGCGCGAGCGCGAACGCCTGGCGCACGAAGGTCTTGCGGGCGCTCAGGCCGTCGATGATGGCGTCGCCCGCCTCGTCGCCCAGCTCCGCGATGCGCGGCACGATGCGGACGACCTCCGCGCGCGGCATCTTCCGCACCGACTTCGAGAGCGTCTCGGCGAACGTCGCGTCGTTGCGACGGCAGAGCTCGAGCGCGGCCGCCCGCCGGTGCCGCGGGTGCTCGAGCAAGAGGACGAGCTCGGGGGCGCCCATCTCGGGCAGCTTGGCCTCGTCGATCGCCTTGTCGCCGCCCCCGCGCACCGCGCGGATCGCGCGCCACGCGAGATCGTGGGTGTCGGTGTCGATCGCCACCTCGCCGTCGGCGGCCACCTTCAGGAGGCGCTCCCAGTTGTCGGCCACGCGCTCCGCCGAGAGCCCGCCGCGGTCCTTCTTGGCGCTGGTCTTCGCGAAGGCCTCGATCATGGCGGCGAGCAAGGCCGGCGCGTCGGGCGCGACGCCGAGCGAGATCGCGCGATCCGAGAGACCGCCCGGGAGCGCGAGCCCGTGCTCGACCGCCGCGCTCAGCACGCTGCGCACCGTGCCGTCCACACGGTCGCGCGGGATGGACAGCACGAGCAGCGCGTGATCGAGCCTCTCGTGGGTGCTCCACTCCGCGAGCTTGTCGAGCGCCTTGGCCGCCTCGGCCGCGCTCGAGAGCGAAACGTCGCCGGTGAACGGGTGATCGGCGGCGCGCACGGGCGGCGGCGCCGAGAGCGCGCGCTCGATCGCGGTGCTCGCGTCGATCCGCGCCGCGGTCCGCATGCGCGAGACCCGCTCCACGATGCGGGCGACGTTGACCTCGCGAGGCGCGCTGACCTCGATCGAGCGCAGGTAGCGCCCCTCGGACGAGAAGACGCCGACGCGGGCAGCGAAGCGGCGCCGCAGGCTCTCGAGGATCGCGCGATCGCCCTGCGCCCTCGGATCGAGCGGCGCGCGCAAGACCGCGCCGCCGCGATCGACGAGCGAGAGCAGGACGACCGGCGAGTCCTCGATCGTCACGAGCTGCGCGAGCAGATCGGGCGCCGGCTCCTCCTCGAAGATCGCGCTCTCTCCCTCCGGGAGCCGCGCGAAGAGGCGGACACCGCCGGCCTCGATCGCCGCCGACATCGGCGCGCCGAGCTTGCCCTCGAGGAAGCCGGGCGGCGGCGCGACCGAGGGAGGCGGCGGGCGCTCGCTGGCGGGCATCGCGATCGGGCTGGGCCGCGGAGGCGGATCGGTCCGGGGGCGGATCGCCCGACGCCGCAGATCGGTGTCCTCCTGGATCATGTCCGCGTGGATGCCGGTCACGTCGCCGATCGACTCGACCTCGTCGAGCTCCTCGACGTCGTCCTCGACGTCGTCGTCCACGTCGTCCGCGAGATCGTCGACCACCACGTCGGCCAGGCCCCCGAGGCGCGGCCGCTCGTCGAGCGCGCGCGCCATCGACGAGGGCGGGATCGTCTTCGGCGCATCGTCGACGAGCGAGACGTCGGCGGCGAGCGGCCCGCGCGAGAGGACCTCGCCCGGCGAGGTCGCGAGCGGCTCGAGCTCCTCGAGCTCGTCGTCGACGAGATCGACGGCGTCCTCGGGGCGCACCTCCTCCGCGCGGCTCTTGAGCTCGGCCTCGCGCTGCCCGAGCATCTCGAAGCGCGCCTCGAGCTCCTGCTCGCGCATCGCGATGTCGGCCTGGGCCGCCTCGATCTCCTCGAGGAACGCGCGCAGCTCGTCCTCGCGCCGCGTGACCTCCTCGGCGCGAGCGGAGAGGCGCCCCTCACGCTGGCCGAGCGCCGCGATCTGCGCCTCGAGCTCGGTCGCGCGCCGCTCGACCGCGACCTCGCGATGCGCCACCGCGTCCTCGCGCTGCGTGACGCTGCCCTCGCGCTGCGTCAGCTCGCCGAGCGCGGCCGCGCTGCTCGTCTTGAGCTCGAGGTAGGCGGCGCGCTCGTGCACGCCGACCACCGCCGTGGCCTCGCGCGCGTAGCTCGGGACCGGGTGCTCCGTGTCGGAGGCGAGCTCGCCGAGGAGCTTGCTCCGCAGGCTGAGCTCCTCGTGCCGGAGCGGCTCGGGCACGACCAGCGCGAGCTTGCGCCCGTGGGGATCGTGGAAGACGAAGGGGATCGCCAGCTCCTCGCCGCTGTCGAAGCGATGCAGCGTCCCCGCGAGCGCGGGCTCGCGCAGGTGAGGGTGCGTGCCGACGTTCACCACGTCGTAGACCTGCACCGTACGGACGACGCCCTCGGGGAGCGGCACGTGGATCGATCGGAGCCGCGTGCGTCCGCCGACGCCCTCGTAGACCGGCTCCTCCGACTCGCGCGCCTTCGGCATGCCTCTCAGCTCTCCAACTGCCATCTGCTTGGTGCGGATCGGTACCACGGAACGGGCCCGGACCGAAGGGTCAGCTTGCGCGACGCCGGCGACGCGGGACGGAACGGAGGGTCTCGACCAGGCCATGGGCCGGCGCAAAGCCGGTGGCCTCGCGGAAGCGCGAGCCGTCAACCGTGCACGGATACTTGAGGTAGTCGAGCGCCCCCTTCGGGATCTCCGGGAAGCCGAGGCGCCCCTTGACGAGGCCGATCACCCCCTCGGGCAGCGGGACGCCGCCGGCCCCGGCCTCGTCGATCAGCACGTGCAGCGGCACCTCGCCCGGGCCGGTGACGTTGAAGACGCCGCGCACGCCGGGATCGAGCGAGAGCTCGAACGCGAGGCCGAGATCGTCCTCGTGGATCACCTGCTGGACGGGATCGAAGCCCAGCACGGTGAAGACGCGGCGCCGCCCGAGGTAGCGGTTGAGCAGCGTGTTCACCGTCGGGCCGAGCACGTTCACCGGCCGCAAGAGGACGGTCTCGACCTCGGGGTGCCGCCAGAGCATGCCGCTCACGTAGAGGTCGGCCGCGATCAGATCCTGGATCTCCGGGAACGTGCGGCCGGCCGCCGGCGGGTGCTCCTCGGTCACGAACTGCGGCTGATCGGGGAGCGCGCCGTACACGGTGGCGCGGCTCACGAAGACCATCTTCTTCACCCCGTGGTGGCGGCCGACCTCGAAGACCCTCGCGGTGCCCTCGAAGTTGATGCGATAGCGCTCCTCCTGCGCGCGCCCGAAGCGGCGCACCATCGCGAGGTGGATGAGCGCGTCCGGGTGGAGCTGCCGCACGAGCTCCTCGAAGCCGCGCTTGCGCACGTCGAGGCGGTGGAGCGCGACGCCGCTCGGGAGCGAGGGATCCTCGCGGAGATCGACGGCGTGGACCTCGTGCCCGCGCGAGGAGAGCCAGCGCACCGCCACCCGCCCGAACGATCCGGACGCGCCGGTGACGACCACGCGGCGCCGGCTCGGGCGAGGCGCGCTCACGCGAACACGCCCTTTCGCTCGCTCAGGCCGCGCGCGATCAGCTCGGCGACCGCGTGCTCGACCGCGCGCACCTCGGGGAGGATCACGTCGTCCTCCTCGTCGCCGGTGCCCTCGAAGCGCATCGGCGCGCCGAAGTGGATGCGCACCTTCACCGGCGCGGGGAGCGGCAAGCCCCAAGGCACGATCGGCACGTAGGGCGTGCCGAGCAGCTTCGCGAGGGGCTCGGCGCGCGAGAGGCTCGGGCACATCTCCTCGCCGCCGATGAACGCGAGGGGGATGACAGGCGCCTTGGCTCGCCGCGCGAGCCGCACGAAGCCCTGCGAGAAGTCCATGACGCGGTAGCGGTTCGCCCAGACGCGCCCGCCTCCGCGCTGTCCCTCCGGGAAGACGAGCACCGCGGCCTCCTCCTCGGTGAGCAGGCGCTCGGCGTTCTCCTGGACGCCGGTGAGCTGGCCCATGCGCGTCATCAGCCGGCCGACGAGCGGCGTCTCGATGAAGAAGCGCTCGATCATCGCGCGCGCGAGGCGCGGCGGCTCGGCGTCGAAGAAGAGCGTCGTCGCGATCAGCATGCCGTCGTAGGCGAGCTGGCCGCTGTGGTTGCCGACGAGGAGCACGCGCCCCGCGGGGATGTGCTCGAGCCCGGTCGACTCCACGCGGAAGTAGCTCCGATGGAAGTAGCGCAGCAGCGCCATCATGCGGAGCTGATCGTCCTGAGAGGCGCCCCAGCGATCGTAGCCGTACGCGTTCATCGGCAGGCCGAGCCGAGCGTGGCGCGCGCGCAGCTCGTCATCGACGAGACGATCGAGCGAGCCGGTGAAGAGCCGCCGGAGCCGTCGGGGCATCGAGCCGCGATGCTACAGGAGCGCGCCGTGCATGGATACGCGCCAGGCGACGCTCGTTGGTAGAGCCCGACGCTACAGCCCGACGCGGCGCGCGATCTCGGCGGCGGGCATGAGGCCGCTGACGCGCGCGGCCTCGGCGCCTCGGCGGAAGAGGATCAGCGTCGGGATGCTGCGGATGCCGAAGCGTCCGGCGACGTCGGGCAGCGCCTCGGTGTCGACCTTCGCGACGAGCACCTCACCGGCCCGATCGCGGGCGAGCCGCTCGAGCTCCGGCGCGAGCGCGACGCAGGGCCCGCACCACGCCGCCCAGAAGTCGACGAGGACCGGGAGCGGAGAGGACGCGATGAGGCCGTCGAAGTCCGCGGCCGACTCCATCGCGACCGGCGCGGCGATCGGGCCGAGCGCCTCGTGGCACTTGCCGCAGCGAGGGCTCCGATCGAGCTTGCTCACCGGCACTCGGTTCTTGGCGGAGCAGCGGGGGCAGAGCCTGATCACCAGCTCAGCTCTACCCATGCGCGCGCGGCGGTCAAGGCCGCGCGTCGGGTTCTCACGGATCGAGGCGGTACCAGGCGCCGCCGGCGTCCTCGTGGCGCGAGTACGCGTAGAGCGCGCCGGTGGTGCGGTCGATATCCATCGCCGAGTCCGACGCCGACGCGCGGTCGAGGATCATGCCGAGCGCCCGCGGGCTCGCCGAGCCGGGGCCCTCGAGCACGTAGATGTCGCCGGCGACGGCGAAGTAGAGGTAGCGAGCGTTGCCGTCGAGCACCATCGGCGCGGTCGCGGCGCCCGTGGATACGACGAGCTCGGGGCTCGCGCGCGCGCCGCCGGTCAGCGCCGCGCGCGCGACGCGATAGATGCCGATGGTGCTGGCGGTCGAGCTGGTGCGGGCCGCGAGGTAGAGCCAGTCGTCATCGGCGACGGCGGCGTCGATGTCGTAGAGCGCGTCGATGCGTCCGAGCTGCACGGCGGCGCCGGGCGCCGTGCGCGAGTAGCGATAGACGATGTTCTCGCGCGGCGCGAAGGTCGCGGAGCTGATGTTCTCGAACGCGAAGAGCTCGTCGCCGTGCCAAGCGAGCACGCGGGTGCTGGCCTGGCTGGTGCCGGGGCTCGTCCCCGAGGTCCTCGGCCGGCTGTAGTCGGAGCCGCGATCCCACGCGACCGGCGACCACGCGCCGCTCGCGTCGACCAAGCGGGCAAGGCGCGGCGAGCCGTTGAGCCCGATGCCCCACAGCTCGGCGCCGGCCGCGACGCCGTGCTGGAGCACGGCCCCGTCGACGTCGAAGCGGATCGAGGCGGGCGCGCTGCCGGCGCGCGGCGCAGAGATCAAGCCGGCGGTTCCCATCGCCTGCCAGATCGTGGTCGGCGTGAGCGCCATCCAGGTGCTGTTGATGTTGAAGCCCTCGTACTGAGTGCCGTCGAGCGAGGGACGCGCGATGCCGAGCGCGGTCGGCGGCCGAACGCCGGCGCCCTCGTAGTCGATCGACTCGATCGAGAGTGCGCTGACGGCGGAGTGCGACTGGACCGCCACGCAGACGCGCGAGCCGACGGGGGCGAAGTGCGCGAGCGGCGTCGAGGTCGCGCTCGAGGCGCAGCTCGACTGCTTGCCCGTCGCCGCGTCGACGAGCCCGACCACGCCGGCGCCGGTCGTGCGCACGTGCGTGAGCGTCGCGGTGGTGTCGAACGAATACCACGTCACGTCGGCGCTCGGGCCGAAGCACGTCGGAGCGAAGTAGCGCGCGTCGTGGGTGGGCGTGATCGGCACGCTCGCCCCCGGCGTGATCGGGATGGCGGTCGCGCAGCTCGAGCCCGGCACGCTCGGCGCCGGCAGCTCGCGGATCTCGACGCGACCGCCGCCGAAGACGTTGCCGCTGAAGGTCGGCGCGAGCCAGACGTACACCGGCCCCGCCGGCCCTGCGACCGAGAGCCGCCTGCCCCCCGAGCCGACGCTGGGCAAGCAAGGGC
>JAEZBP010000596.1 GCA_023427125.1 Pseudomonadota bacterium
CGATGGATCCGATCGAGCTGCGCAAGGTCTTCGAGGAGCGCGCCATCAAGAAGGTCAAGGTCGGGGGCTTCGACATCGACGGCGTCCTGCGCGGCAAGTACGTCTCCCTCGACAAGTTCTGGTCCACCGTCGAGAAGGGCTTCGGCTTCTGCGACGTCATCTTCGGCTGGGACATCGGCGACGTCCTCTACGACAACGCCAAGGTCACCGGGTGGCACTCCGGCTACCCCGACGCCCACGCCAAGATCGACCCCGCCACCTTCCGCGTCCTCCCCTACGAGCCCGACACCGCCTGCTTCCTCGCCGACTTCTTCCTCCCCGGCGGCAAGCATCCCCACCCCGCCTGCCCCCGCAACCTCCTCAAGCGCGTCGTCGCCCGCGCCGAGGCGTCCGGCTTCACCCCGAAGATCGGCGCCGAATTCGAGTTCTGGCTCTTCCAGGAGTCGCCCCAGTCGCTCCACGAGAAGCGCTTCCAGGGCCTCGAGCCGATCACCCCCGGCATGTTCGGCTACTCGTGGGTGCGCGAGGGCCAGCTCGCCGAGCTCGTCCACGACGTCCTCGACACCATGCACGCTTTCGACATCTCCATCGAGGGCATGCACACCGAGACCGGCCCCGGCGTGTGGGAGGTCGCGCTCACCTACGACGACGCCGTGCGCGCCGCCGATCAGGCCGCCCTCTTCAAGACCACCATGAAGCAGCTCGTGGCCCGCCACGGCCTCGCCGTCACCTTCATGGCCAAGTGGAACGCCAAGCTCCCCGGCTCGAGCGGCCACCTGCACCAGAGCCTCTTCGACTCCACCGGCGAAGAGAACCTCTTCTTCGATCCGGCGGCCGACGACTCGCTCTCGCCGCTCGGGCGCCACTACCTCGGCGGGCAGCTCGCGCTCTCGCCCGAGCTCACCGCCCTCTATTCGCCCTTCATCAACACCTACCGCCGCTACGTGCCGGGCGTGTGGGCGCCGCTCACGCCGTCCTGGGGCGTCGAGAACCGCACCTGCGCCCTGCGCGTGATCCCGAACGGGCGAGGCACCCGCATCGAGAACCGGCAGACCGCCGCCGACATCAACCCCTACACCGCCATCGCGACCTGCCTCGCCTCGGGGCTCTGGGGCATCGAGCGCGCCGTCACCCCGCCTCCGCCGATCGCGGGCGACGCGACCGCCGTCGAGGGCGCGACCGAGATCCCGCGCACCCTCGAGCACGCGACGCGCGCGCTCAAGGAGAGCGAGACCGCCCGCGAGATCCTCGGCGAGGCGTTCATCGATCACTACGTGCGCACCCGCGAGTGGGAGATCCTGCAGGCGCGCACCGCGGTGACCGACTGGGAGCTCGCCCGCTACTTCGAGGCCGTCTGATGAGAGCGCCGATCCGCAACCTGCTGACCCGGCCGATGCGCCTGCCGCGCCTCAAGCCCTACGTGCCGGAGCCCGACGATCCGGCGATCTTCTGGTTCAACTCCGAGCGCGACGACATCATCCGCGAGGTCGTGCGGCGCATCGCCGAGCGCTACGGCAAGGACCGCGCGACGCTCGAGTACACGCTCAACGACGTCGCGCTGAACGAGAGCACGCGCCTCGAGAAGCAGCGCGACGAGGAGGCGCGCGACGAGCTCGGCCACTGGCGCGGCCTCCTCCGCCGCATCGCGCGGCTGAGCGACGACGAGAAGCGCGCGGCGCTGCGATCGATCACCGAGCGGATGGCGCGGGACGTCGCCGGCAACTTCGATCCGCGCGTCTACAAGTTCGCGACCGTCGTCGCCCCGCAGACCCTCCCGGGCGTGATGCGCCCGGTCGCGAGCGCGAAGGAGGGCGCGACCGCCGGCTTCGGCACCCGCGCGCTCGACGAGCTCCTGACGATCGAGGGCGACGTCGAGCTCCTCAAGCGGCTCGAGAAGCTCGGCACCCTCGTCTACGTGCCGACCCACGCCTCGAACCTCGACTCGATCGCGCTCGGCTACGCGCTCATGCGCTCGGAGCTCGCGCCGGTCGTCTACGGCGCCGGCAAGAACCTCTTCACGAACCCGATCATCAGCTTCTTCATGCACAACCTCGGCGCGTACCGCGTCGATCGAAGGGTGCGCGCCGCGCTCTACAAGGACGTGCTGAAGACCTACGCCGGCGTGATGGTCGAGCGCGGCTACCACTCGCTCTTCTTCCCGGGCGGCACCCGCAGCCGCTCGGGCATGGTCGAGCGCCACCTCAAGCTCGGCCTCGCCGGCAGCGCGGTCGAGGCCTTCGCGCGCAACCAGGTCTTCGGCATCGACCGGCCCGTCTTCTTCGTGCCGACCACCATCAACTACGCGCTCGTGATGGAGGCCGAGTCGCTCATCGAGGATCACCTCAAGGAGGCCGGCCAGGCGCGCTACATCATCGAGGACGACGAGTTCTCGCGCATCGATCGCTGGGTCTCGTTCTTCCGCAAGCTGGTCGGCACCGACGGCGCCTGCGTCATCCGCTTCGGGCGGCCGATGGATCCCTTCGGCAACCCGATCGACGACGCCGGCGCGTCGATCGCCCCCGGCGGCAAGCCGGTCGATCCGAGCACCTACGTGCAGCGGCACGGTGCCCCCTCGATCGATCCGAAGCGCGACGCGGCGTACACGCGCGAGCTCGGCGACACGCTGCTCGGCGTCTATCGCGCGGAGACGGTGCTGATGCCGACGCAGCTCGTCGCCCACGTGCTCTTCCGGCGCATCGTGCGGGAGACGCCGGGGGTCGACCTCTTCGGGCGGCTGCGCTTCCGCGGGGAGATCCAGATGACGGGCGAGGAGCTCTTGGCGGACCTCGGCGCGACGCGCGATCGGCTCGCCGAGCTCGAGGCCCGCGGCGGCGTCCACCTCTCGCACGCGCTCCGCAAGCGCGCGCCGGGCGAGCTGCTCGAGCGGGCGATCGCGCAGTGGGACGGCTACCACACGCGCACGGTCGCGCGGTGGCGGGACGCCGACGTGGTGGCCGAGGATCCGACCTTGCTCCTCTACTATCAGAACCGCGTGATCGACTACGCGCCCGCGATCGCCGGCGAGCCGGACGCGGCGGCGGCGCGGGAGATCGCGCTCTTGGGGGTGACGGGATGAGCGCGCCGGTCGGGATCGTGGGCGGCGGGAGCTTCGGCCTCGGGCTCGGCGCGGCGATCGCGCGGCAGGGCGGCGAGCCGCTCCTCTGGAGCCGCAAGGGCGTCGAGCACCCGGGCCTGCGCACCGCGAAGACGATCGACGAGCTCGGCGCGTGCGAGCTCGTCTTCGTGGTGGTGCCCTCGATGTACGTGCCGGACGTCGCGAAGCAGCTCGCGTGCGCGCTCGACGGGCGGCACCTGCTCGTGCACGTGAGCCGCGGGCTCATCGGCGACGAGCTCGAGACGGTCTCGCGGCACCTGAGCGCGCACACCCCGGCGCGCCGGGTCGGGTGCTTGGCGGGGCCGATCAACGCGGAGGTGCTCGAGCGCGGGCTGCCGGGCGGCGGCGTCGTGGGGAGCCTCTTCCCCGAGGTCGCCGACGCGGTGCGCGAGGCGATCGGCGGCGCGGCGCTGCGGCTCTATCCGACCGAGGACGCGATCGGCGTCGAGGTCGCGTCGGCGATGGTGGGCCTCTTGGCGCTGGTGCTCGGCTTCGGGCTCGAGAGCAAGATCAGCCCCTCGGCGCTCGCGGTGATGATGAGCCGCGGCCTCGCCGAGGCGGCGCGGGTGGGGGTGCGGCTCGGCGGCAAGGCGGAGACGTTCTCGGGGCTGGCGGGCGCGGGCGATCTCTACGCGGCGATGGCGGGTGACGAGCGGGCCGAGCTGCGGCTCGGGCGGGCGCTCGCGCGCTCGCTCGACATCGAGGCGGCCGGCCGGGAGGCGGGCGCGTACATCGAGGGGCTCACGAT
>JAEZBP010001185.1 GCA_023427125.1 Pseudomonadota bacterium
GGTTTGGGTCCCCACCCTCCGGTGTGCCAAGGGTCGACGGACCCAAGGAGCTCCACGCTCTTTGCGGTTGATCTGTTCCGACGCGGCCGACGGGGCTCGAGCTGCACCCCTGAGATCAGCGGATCGATCGGCCGACTCGGCGTCGGGACGGGGCGCACCCGTCGTCTCAGAGAGCGTGAAACTCATCCTGCCCGTACGTGGAACGCCGAGCGGAGCGGTTCCGGTTCGCTGGACACCGGGGATGGGAAGCGGCAGCGGGTCGGTGCCGCGGAGCTCGGCCCGCGCGCTCGCGAAGCGCGCGCCAGCGTACGACGTCAGATCACCCCGAGGGCGGCCATGGCGCGGGCGACGCGGAGGAAGCCCGCGACGTTGGCGCCGCCCACGTAGTTGCCGGGGACCCCGAGCTGCTCGGCCGTCTCGAAGCAGGTGCGGTGGATGTTGCCCATGATCTCGGCGAGGCGGGCCTCGGTGTGCTCGAAGGACCACGAGTCGCGGCTCGCGTTCTGCTGCATCTCGAGCGCGGAGGTCGCCACGCCGCCGGCGTTCGCGGCCTTGCCCGGGCCGAACGCGACGCCCGCCGCGAGCAGGCGCGCGACGGCCTCCGGCGTGACGGGCATGTTCGCGCCCTCGACGACCAGCTTGCAGCCGTTCTCGATCAGCGCCGCGGCGTCACGCGCGTTCAGCTCGTTCTGCGTCGCGCACGGCATCGCCACGTCGCACGGGATCGACCAGATGTCGCCGCGCGCCGCGAAGCGCGCGCGCCCGCCGCGCCGCTCGGCGTAGTCGCTCACGCGGCCGCGCTCCTCCTTCACCTCCTGCAGCAGCGCGACCTCCAGGCCCTGGGGCTCGTGCACCACCCCGTCCGAGTCCGAGCACGCGACGACGCGCGCGCCGCGCTCCTCGAGCTTCTGCATCGCGTGGACCGCGACGTTGCCCGATCCCGAGACGCCGCAGGTCTTGCCGTCGAGCGTCTGCCCACGGGCCTCGAGCATCCGCTCGGCGAAGACGACCGCGCCGAAGCCGGTCGCCTCCTTGCGCACGAGCGATCCACCCCACGCGAGCCCCTTGCCGGTGAGCACGCCGGACTCGTAGCGGTTCGTGATCCGCTTGTACTGCCCGAAGAGATAGCCGAGCTCTCGCTCGCCCACGCCGATGTCGCCGGCGGGGATGTCGGTGTGCTCGCCGAGGTGCCGGTAGAGCTCGGTCATGAAGCTCTGGCAGAAGCGCATCACCTCGCCGTCCGACTTCCCCTTCGGATCGAAGTCCGCGCCGCCCTTTCCGCCGCCGATCGGCATCCCGGTGAGCGCGTTCTTGAACACCTGGGTGAACCCGAGGAACTTCACGATCCCGAGGTTCACCGTGGGATGGAAGCGCAGCCCGCCCTTGTAGGGACCGAGCGCGCTGTTGAACTCCACCCGGAAGCCGCGGTTGAACTGCACCTCGCCGCGATCGTCCTGCCAGGGCACGCGGAAGATGATCTGCCGCTCCGGCTCGCAGAGCCGCTCGATCATCGAGTCGCGCGCGAGCCGCGACTCCTTCGCGAGCACCGGCCCGAGCGAGTCGAGCACGTCGCGCACCGCCTGATGGAACTCCGGCTCGCCGGGGTTGCGCCGGACGATCCCCTCGTAGAGGAGGTCCACCTTCTCGTCGAGGATCGGCATGCACAGAGAGAGCTAGCCACGGTGACGCGGACGGAGCAGTGCGACTCGACCGCAGCGGCCTCATCCGGCCGGCCGGCGCGGGCGGGTGGCACGGGGCAGCTCGACCGTGAGGGTGGCCCCCTCGCCCGCGCGGCTCGACGCGCGCAGCGTGCCGCCGTGCGCTTCGACGATCCGCGACGCGATGTGGAGGCCGAGACCGAGGCCGCCGAAGTGCTTCATCGAGACGCCGCGCTCGAAGCGGCCGAAGAGCCGCTCGCGCTGCTCGTCGGAGATGCCGATCCCGCGGTCGCGGATCACCACCCGCGCCTGTCCGTCCGGCGCGTCGACCGCGACCTCGACCGGGCGCCCCGCGCCGAACTTCATCGCGTTGTCGAGGAGGTTCGAGACGACGACCTCGAGCTCGGTCGAGTCGCCGTGGACGAGGACGGGCGTGTCCGCGTCGAGCCGCAGCTCGCAGCCGGCTCGCGTGAGCGCGCTCTCGAAGTCCGCGGCGACCTCGCGGACGAGCGCGGCGACGTCCACCGGCTCCGCATCCATCGCGATGGGGGCTCTCTCCGTTCGAGAAGCGGCGAGCAAGAGATCGGACAGCCGGGCCAGCCCACGCGTCTGGCGGGCGATGGTCTCGACGGCCCGGCGAGACCCGGCCGGCGCGTCGGGAGGAGCCTCCTTGGCCAGGACGGCCGCCGAGAGGGTCAGCGACATCAGCGGTGTCCGCAGCTCGTGGGCCGCGAGCGAGAGGAACTCGTCGCGCACGACGATGGCGTCCCGCGCCTGGGCGTAGAGCTCCATGTTCGCGAGCATCAGCGCGGCTCGCTCGGCATACGACTCGGCGAAGCGGAGGTCGTCGTTGTCATAGCGCCTCGTCGTGCTGGCCAGGGTCAGGACGCCGGTCGTCTCCCCGCGGACCTCGAGCAGGACGGCCATGACGCTCCGAACATGCAGCGCTCGGGCGTCCTCGATGCTCTCTTCGTCGAGCCCCGCGTCACGCATCACGATCGGATCGGTGACCGGCAGGAGCAGCGACTGCCCCTCGCGCAGCGCCTTCCGGCCCAAGACGGGGCGGACGGTGCCGTCAGCTCGGTCTCGCACCTGGTGCTCCAAGATCGCCTGCCCCTCGGCGTCCAGATGGGCCTGGGCAATCGACCATGTGCGCGCGCCGTCGTGGCCCATCAAATGGGCCATCTCGCCGAGCGTCGGGATGGGCAGGCGGACCGCCAGCTCTCGGGCCTCCGGGGGATCGAGCGTCCGCGCGAACACCGCCCCGACCCGTGCCAGGAACGAGGACCTGCGCTCCGCGTCCTCCGCGGAGGTCCTGGCCCGGCACTCGAGCGCGGTGGTCAGCGCCTGGCCCACGCTGAGCGCGAGCTCCGCGTCGCGGGCCGTCCACTCGCGCGGCCCGCCGACGTGCTCGTGGCAGAGGATGCCCACCAGCTTCCCGCCCGCGAAGACGGGGACATCGAGGAGCGCCCCGACGTCGTGCTGCGCGAGGTAGCTCGCGAAGCTCCGCACGCGGGCGTCCGAGGCGACGTCGTCGATGGTGAGGACCTGGACGCGGCGCGTCTCCGCCAGGTACTCGCCGGACTCGCTCTCGAGGAGCACCGCGCCGCGCTCGAAGAGGAGCCTGCTGCGCACGTACCCGAGCTCGGCCACGATGCAGGCCGGATCGTCGCGGAAGCACCAGTAGCTCACCCGCTCCACCTCGAGGAGCCCGCTGGCGATCCGCAGCACCTCCCCGAGCGCCTTGTCCCAGTCGTGCTTCGGGAGGGCGCCGAGCCGGAGGAGCGCGGGGATCGTGGTCAGCGGAACGCCCACCATGATCCGTAGATGAGGAGCGAGGCCGGCCTCACAAGGGGTCATCTGCCGCAGGAGCGCGCGCGGGGGTGGCGAGAGGACCCATCGCCCGAGGTCAGACGCACCGTCAGCCGATCACGCATCGCCGTGCTGTGCCTCGCGTCGCTTCTCGGGGCGGGTCGAGGCAGACTCACGCCCTCATGGAACGAGCCACCGCGCTTCTCTATCGCACCGCCGCCATCGTCGAAGGCGTCACCTGGGCCGGCCTGCTGGTCGGCATGCTGTTCAAGTACGTGATCGACGGCAACGAGCTCGGCGTGCGGATCTTCGGCATGCTGCACGGCGTCGCGTTCATCGCCTACGTGCCGATCACGCTGTGGACCGCGCTGCGCTTCCGCTGGAGCCTGGGCGTGACCGCGCTCGGAATCCTCGCGGCCTTCCCGCCCTTCGGCACGGTCCTCTTCGATCGCTGGGCCGCGCGGACCGGCCGCCTCGCCATGCCCCGCGAGGCGCCCGTCCCCGCCGAGCCGTGAGGCGCTGCGAAGGAGACCGGGCTCAGTAGCGGTCTTCGTCTTCCGCCGGGTCGACCGCGATGGGCTCGTCGTCGTACCCGTCCTCGCTCACGGCGCTGATGTCGACCTGGCGGGTCTCGCTCTCGCCCGCGTACTCGGCTTCGTAGGGCACGCCCTCGTACTCGCCCTCGGCGACCGCGTCCTCGGCGTAGGCCTCGCCAGCGTAGGTCTGCTCGTCGTAGGCCACGGCGGCGGCCGCGGCGGGGACGGCGCTCGTGCGCATCACGGCGGCGGCGAGCGGATCGCCGCCGCCGTGA
>JAEZBP010001198.1 GCA_023427125.1 Pseudomonadota bacterium
GTTCCGCGCGCGCTTCGGCGACACCGACAGCGTCGTCGCGCTCCTCGTCACCGCCGACGACGTGACCGCGCGAGGCACCGCCGGATGACGTCGCCGCCGCACCACGCGGTCCCCGGGGGGCGCGCTCCACCTGCTGATGCCGCGGATCGATCAGCGCCGTTACTCCGCGGAGCTCGCGCGATGGTCGGCGGAGGTCGCCGCCTCGCGCTGGTACCCGCTCCTCGGGCGAACCGATCTCCTCGTGCTCCGCCCGAAGGGCTAATCGAGATCTTCGCGCGTCCCGGGACTCGGGGCGCGCTGGCCGAGCACCGCGCGGATCAGCAGGAACTTGTTGTTCAGCCGCTCGGTCGAGATTTCGTCGATCGCGCTCGACCCGAGCACGCTCCGCAGGCTCCCGAGCCGCGAGTGCTCGAGCAGGAAATACGCGGTGCGGCCCTGGTTCTGGCGGACCCACTCGGTCAGCTTGCGGTTGTCGAGGTCGACGAACACCGACACGCGATTGCCGGTGTAGAAGTTCTCGCCCTTCCAGTTCATCTGCCAGGCCAGGAGCGGCTCGTCGGGGCTCTCGCGCAGCTCGTAGTAGCGCTGCACCAGCTCGCGCTGCCCCCAGTGCGGCGACAGGTCGATCATGTAGACGTCGAGGCACCACACGGTGAACGCGAGCGCCACGCCGAGGAACGCGCGCGTCGCGGCGCCGCGGAGCGAGCGCGCCGCCGCGAGCACCACCACCAGGGTCGCGACGATCGCGAAGCCGGTGAGGATCGGCCGGTAGTCGAGCCCCTCGGGCCACGGGCGGCCGTAGTTGTAGACGAAGAGGTGGATGAGCCGCTCGTAGCCCTGCGGGCGCGCGTCGGTGACCCACGAGAGATCGCGGCCGACGAGCCCGACCAAGACCGGCGCGGCGAGGAGGCCGGTGGTCATCGCGGCGGGCTTCCAGCTCGCGCTCGGCGCGCTCTCCTTCGTCGCCGGTCGGAGCAGCCACACGGTCCCGGCCAAGAGCCCGCACGAGAGCAGGATGAGCGCCCAACAGGTCGGCGCCGGCCACGGATGCGCGAGCACCCAGTCGACCGCCGCCGCGCCCTCGAGCTCCTCGGGGATCACCCCGCGCACGTCGCCCCAGAGCCCGGCCACGCCGAGGATCGCCGGCAGCGGCGCGAGCACGCCGAGCACCGCGGCGAAGAACGAGCGCCACGCGAAGCGCTCGGCGCGCGGCCCGAGCAGCCGGTCGACGCTGAGCCCCACCAGGATCCCCGCCGCCGGGACGGTCGGGAAGATGTAGTGGTGGAACTTGGTGGTCATCGCGCTGAAGAGCGTGAACGCGCTCATCAGCCAGAGCGTCACGAGGATCGTCACCTCGCGCCGGCGGCGCGCGCCGACATCGGCGTCCTTGCCCGGCCCGCGCGTCTCGAGCCAGCGCGCGAGCGCGAGCGGCGCCAGCGCGATCCACGGGAAGAGGCCGTAGCCGAGCTGCTCGACGAAGTACTCGATCGAGCCGGTGTCGCCGTGCACGCCGGAGGTGAGACGGTTGATGTGATCGTGCACCAAGAGCCGCTCGAGGAAGGGCGGCCCGTGGCGCACATACATCGCCACGTACCAGGGCATGCCGGTCCCCGCGACGAGGAGCACGCCCACCGCGACCCGGAGCTTGCCCTCGAGCAAGAGATCCCAGCGGCGGGCGCCGATCAGGAAGAAGAGCGCGACGAGCCCCGGCAGCGCGAAGCCCGGGATGCCCTTGGCCATGAAGGCGAGGCCGCAGAAGAGATAGAACGCGAAGACGTAGAGCTGCTGCGCGCGCTTCTCCCTGCCCACGAAGAGCATCGCCAGGCCGTAGAGGAGCAGCCAGAAGAGGCCCTGCAGGATCGGCTGCAGCGCGGGGACGGCGGGCTCGACGTTGTGCACCGACGCGTTGCCGGGGACGCCGTGGTTGCCCGCCGAGCCGTGGAGGAAGACGTCGCCGTGCCAGCCGAAGGGCGCGCCCAGCTCCATGAACGTCACGTTGCGCGAGCACAGATAGAGGATCTGCGGGAGGACCACCGCGGAGAGCGCGACGATCAGGAGGTGGCGGCCCGAGACCGTGATCGGCCCGAGCGCGTAGCGCTTCACCTCGCGCTTCGGATCCTCGACGATCGCGAGGCCGAGCATGCACATGGCCATCGTCATGCAGGAGACGAAGGGCATGTCCGTGATCGCCTGGTGCGACAGGAAGAAGAAGTGCGGCATCGTCGCGAGCACGATCGCCGTCACGAGCCCCGCCCGCTTCGACCAGACGCGCGAGACGAGCGCGTACACCGCGAGCAGCGCGCCGGTCGTCAACAGGAAGTGCGGCAAGCGGATCGCCCACTCCGGGTGCGCCGGGTTGGCGTCCGGGTGGAAGTCGACGCCGAGCGCGCCCATCGAGAGCGCCTCCGACCAGAAGATCAGGATCGGCTTGCTCCAGAACCAGTCCTCCTGCGCCCACCAGAGGCTGATCCAGTCGTCGCGCGAGAGCATCTCCCGCGCGACCTCGCCGTAGTGGGTCTCCCACGGATCCCAGAGGCTGAAGAACCCGAGCGCGGGCATGTAGAGCAGCGCGCCGATCACGACGACCCAGAAGCCGTGACGTGATGTGAGCTTGCGCTCGAGCCCGAGCTCGTCTGTCGCCCACGGGC
>JAEZBP010001207.1 GCA_023427125.1 Pseudomonadota bacterium
CCCACGGCGAGCTCGTCCCCTCCAGACCGTCGTAGAGCAACGTCCCCTCCACGAAACCCGTCCGCCCCCGCGCGAGCGCGCTCGTGAGCGCCGAGTTGATCACCACCAGCGCCCGCTCCCCCTCGAAGTCCCGCTCGTACGCGATCATCCCCACGTCCGGAGCCGACGACGAGGAAGCCCCGCCGCTCTCCGACAGATAGCGCACCGTGAGCGCCCCGTAGCGCAGCGCCCGAGAGCCGCGCCGCAGCGTGATCAGCCGCTGCAAGAACCGGAACGTCGCGCCCTCCTCGCCGAAGCCCACCTCCCAGAGCGCCTCCCGCGACAGGTGGTGCGCCGTCCCGTCGAGATCCTGCTCCGTCCCGTAGTAGATCGCCGGGATCCCATCGGTCGTGAGCGCCGCCACCAACGCGATCTGCGCCGCCAGCGGATCGTCCAGCTCGCCACGCAGCCGCCAGACATCGTGATTGTCCGCGAACGTCACCCGCGCGCGCCACGGATCCAGCTCCACCCCGCCCGGCTGCGGCGACGCCGGAAAGAAAAGCCGATTCGTCGAGAGCGCGCCCCGCGCCGTCACCGGAGGCTGCCCCGACAGGATCACCCCGTCGATCAGATCGAACTTCAGATCGAAAGCGAACGCGCTGTCGAGCGCGTCGAGCTCGGTGTAGCGCGCGAGCTCCGCCGGATCGGACGTGAACACCTCCCCGAGCAAGAGGAAGCGCTCTTGCCCGAGCTCGGCGAGCCGCGCGCGCAGCCGCCCACAGAACGCACGCCAGAACGCGAGCCCCGCGTGCGGCACCGCGTCGATGCGGAAGCCGTCGACGTCGGTCTCCTCGACCCACCACACGTGCGTCTCGACCAGCATGTCGATCACCTCCGCCCGCTCGGTGTCGAGATCGCGCAGGCCGGTCGGGAAGTCGCCGAGCTCCTTCTCGGCCGGAGCGCCGAGATCGCCGAGCCCGCGCCGGTGGAAGTGCTCGGCCTCGAGCGTGATCGCGACGCGACCCTCGGGGCTCGGCGCGAACATCCGCGGGCGCTCGGACCAGAGCAGCGGCCCGTACGGGGTCTCGCGATACGGCGGCTCGATCTCGCCCGGAGAGATCGCGCCATCCTCGTCGAGGTCGTAGGTGAAGACGCGGCCCGCGTGGTTCGGCACCACGTCGAGGATCACGAGGATGCCGCGCGCGTGCGCCTCTCGGACGAGCTCGCGCAGCCGCTCCCGCGAGCCGAAGCGGGGGTTCGCCTCCGTGAAGTCGGCGGGCCAGTAGCCGTGGTAGCCGTCCTCGCGCTCGGTGCGCGGGACGTTGCGATAAGGCGGCGAGATCCAGATCGCGGTGACGCCGAGGCGAGCGAGGTAGTCGAGCCGATCGATCACGCCCTGCCAGTCCCCGCCCTGCACCCGCGAGAGATCGCCCGGCACGGGCGCGAGGCCGTCGGCCGCGTCGTTCTCGGGATCACCGTTGTCGAAGCGATCCACCACGATCTGGTAGAGCACCTGATCGCGCCAGTCCGCGCCGTGCGTGGAGACCGGCGGCTCGTGCGGGCCCTCGCACGCGAGCAACACACACGCGATCGACGCGAAGCGGCGCACCGCGGGAGAGGCTGACGCACCCGGCCCCTCATGGCCAATCACGCTACGGTCCATCGACGTGAGCCTCCCGATCCACGAGCGAACGATCTTCCTCCTCACGCGCGACGCGCGGCAGAGGCAGCGAGGCTTCGAGCTCGTGTACTGGGGTGCCTCGCCGGAGGGGCCGGTGCGCGTGCGCCTGCACGATCGGCGCGCGGTGTTCTTCATCCCGCGCGAGGTGCCGACCCGCGCGGGGACCCGCGCTGCCTCCTCGCTCCTCACGCTCGACGGGCGGCCCGTCGATCGGGTCGAGCTGACCTCGCGGAGCGAGCTCCGCGCCGAGGTCGATCGCCTCGCGCGCGAGGGCACGCCGGCCTGGGAGGCCGACGTGAAGCCCGCCGATCGCGCGCTGATGGAGCGCTTCGTCACCGGCGCGTGCACGGTGCGCGGACCGGCCCGGCTGCGCGGGGGCGTGCTGGAGTTCGAGGACCCCACGATCGAGCCGGCGGCGCTCGTGCCGCGCCTGCGCGTCGCGTCGTTCGACGTCGAGGCTGAGGGCCCCGAGGCGCCGATCCTCTCGGTCGCCATCGTGAGCGACGCGGGCGAGCGCGCGTTCGTCCGAGGGGGCGGCCCGCCGATCGCCGGCGTGAGCTACCACGCCGACGAACGGTCGACGCTGAGCGCCTTCCTCGCCTACGTCGCCGAGCTCGATCCCGACGTGCTGATCGGCTGGAACGTGATCGACTTCGATCTCGCCTACCTCGAGGCCCGCTGCGCTCGGCACGGCATGCGCTTCTCGCTCGGCCGCGGCGGCGAGCGGGCGAGCGTGCTCCTCGGCTCGACGCCGAGCGCGCCCTCGGTCGCGCGCGTCCCCGGCCGCGTCGTCCTCGACGGCATCGCGACCATGCGGGCCGCCACCTGGTCCTTCGAGAGCTTCAGCCTCGAGAACGTCGCGCAGACCCTGCTCGGGCGCGGCAAGAAGATCGATCACCCGGGCCATGACCGCCTGGCCGAGATCCTGCGGCTCTATCGCGAGGAGCTCCCGCGCTTCATCGAGTACAACCTCGAGGACTGCCGCCTCGTGCGCGGCCTCTTACGCGTCGCGCACCTGCTCGAGTTCGCGATCGAGCGACAGCGGCTCACCGGCCTCACGATGGATCGCCGGGCCGGCGCCGTCTCCGCCTTCGATCACCTCTATCTGCCGCGCCTCCACCGCGAGGGTCGGGTCGCGCCGTCGACCGGCCGCGCCGAGGCCCTCGCCAGCCCCGGCGGCTACGTGATGGACTCCGCGCCCGGCCTCCACGATCACGTGCTGGTC
>JAEZBP010001235.1 GCA_023427125.1 Pseudomonadota bacterium
CTCCAAGCCCAGGCGCGCGACGCGCGGTACGACGCCCTCTTCGCCGAGGCCGCCCGGGTCGGCGCGCGCGCGCTCGCGGTGGGCCACACCCTCGACGATCAGGCCGAGACGGTGCTCGCGCGGCTCCTGCGCGGGAGCAGCGTGAGCGGCCTCGCCGGCATCGCCCCGAGGCGGGCCGACGGCGTGGTGCGCCCGCTGATCGACTGCCGCCGCGAGGAGGTCCACGCCTACGTCGCGCGCCATGGGCTCTGCGTCGCCGCCGATCCCTCGAACGTCGATCCCCGCTACGAGCGGGCCCGGATCCGCGCGAGCGTGCTCCCGGCGCTGGCCGCCGAGGATGCGAGCGTCGCCGTGCACCTCGCGCAGCTCGCGGACGACGCGCGGGAGCTCGCCGAGGCGATTGGCGCAGCGGCCGCCGAGCTGCTCTCGCGCGCCGAGGTGGAGGGAGGGCTCGACGCCGCGGCCCTCCTCGACGCCCCGCGCGCGGTGCGGATGGAGGCGCTCTCACGCTTCGCCCGCCGCCTCACCGGCGCCCCGGCAGGGCGCGCGCACCTCTACGGGCTCGAGCGCGCGCTCGAAGGACGAGGCGAGTGCTTGCTTCCGGGCGGCTGGCTTGTACGCCTCGTCGGTCGCGTGCTCGCTGGGCAACGCGAGCCGGGCGCGAAGAGCCGGAGCCACCCGAGGCGGCCGGAATGAAGCCCCTCAGGGTGCGTTCTCCTCCCACCTGCGGATCCCTGAAGTTCTTGGCTGGTCGCGCGGAGGCCGCGAAAAAGACGGGTGAGGCCGGCTTGCCAGGGTCTCCAACGGCCTCAGATCGTTGATGTAGTGCAATGCGTATGCTAGCCAGAGCACGGGATCGAGTGGTAATTAGCCAGGGTCGCGGGTCTTCCAGCGCCGGAGTCTCCCCCGTCCGCGAGGCCGTCCTCGTGAGGTCCTTCGTGAGGTCCACGTGAAGCAAAGCCACAAGACCCTGCTCCTCTGGGTCCTGCTCATCCTGATGTTCGTCGCGATCTACCAGCTCGTGACGAACGAGGAGGGCCCGAGCAACGTCCCCTTCAGCGACTTCATCACCGACGTACGCGGCGGTCGGGTCGAGTCGCTCGAGGCGATGCCGCGCGACGGCTCGACCGAGCTCAAGTTCGTGCGGGTCGAGGGCGAGCATCGCGAGACCCGCGTGACGTACGGGCCCGAGATCACGAAGGCGTTCACGGACGAGCTCACGGAGCACAACGTCCGCTACGAGATCGAGCCCGCGAACGAGAACGGGGTCTGGACGAGCATCCTCGTCACCTGGCTCCCGATGATCTTCCTGCTCGTCATCTTCTTCTTCTTCATGCGGCAGCTGCAGGCCTCGGGCGGCAAGGCGATGAGCTTCGGCAAGTCGCGGGCCCGCCTCCTGAACGAGTCGCAGAACAAGGTGACCTTCGCGGACGTCGCGGGCATCGAGGAGGCTAAGGACGACTGCGAAGAGATCATCGCCTTCCTCAAGGACCCGAAGAAGTTCCAGCGCCTCGGCGGTCGGATCCCGAAGGGCGTGCTCCTGATGGGGCCGCCCGGCACGGGCAAGACGCTGCTCGCCCGCGCGATCGCCGGCGAGGCGGGGGTGCCCTTCTTCAGCATCTCGGGCTCGGACTTCGTCGAGATGTTCGTGGGCGTCGGCGCCTCGCGCGTCCGCGACCTCTTCGAGCAAGGCAAGAAGCACGCGCCCTGCATCATCTTCATCGACGAGATCGATGCCGTCGGCCGCCACCGCGGCTCGGGGATGGGCGGAGGCCACGACGAGCGAGAGCAGACGCTCAACCAGCTCCTCGTGGAGATGGACGGCTTCGAGGCGAGCGAGGGCGTGATCATCATCGCCGCCACCAACCGCCCCGACGTGCTCGACCCGGCGATCCTGCGGCCCGGCCGCTTCGACCGGCGCATCACCGTGCCCCGCCCGGACCTCAAGGGCCGCGAGGGCATCCTCGCCGTCCACACGAAGAAGGTCCCGCTCAACGACGACGTCGAGCTCGAGATCATCGCGCGCGGCACGCCCGGCTTCTCGGGCGCCGACCTCGAGAACCTCGTCAACGAGGGCGCGCTGCTCGCGGCCCGGCAGGACAAGGACTTCGTCTCGATGGTCGACTTCGAGATGGCCAAGGACAAGGTCCTGATGGGCAGCGAGCGCCGCTCGATGGTCATCAGCGAGCACCAGAAGCAGGTGACCGCCTGGCACGAGGCCGGCCACACGCTGCTCGGCCAGATGCTCCCGCACCATGATCCGGTCCACAAGGTCAGCATCATCCCGCGAGGCCCCGCGCTCGGCGTGACGATGGCGCTGCCCGAGGAAGATCGCCTGAACGACAGCCGCGAGGGCCTGCTCGATCGCATCTGCATGTGCCTCGGCGGCCGCATCGCGGAGGAGCTGAAGTTCGGCCAGCAGACGTCCGGCGCCTCGGACGACCTGCGCCGCGCCTCGCACATCGCGCGGGTCATGGTGGCCGAGCTCGGGATGAGCGACGCGCTCGGTCCGCTCTCCTACGGCGATCGCGACGAGGGCTTCTCGATGGGCCCGAGCTTCCGCCAGAAGGACTACTCGGAGGCCATCGCGCAGAAGATCGACGCCGAGGTCGCCCGCATCGTCAACGAGCAGTACACGCGCGGCAAGTCGATGCTCGAGGAGCACCGCGCGACGCTCGACGCGCTCGCGGAGGCCCTGCTCGATCGCGAGACGCTCGATCGCGAGGAGATCGACGCCGTGATGGAGGGCAAGGAGCTGCCGCCGCGCGAGCGGGTGGTCCTCCCGCGCTACTCGGAGAAGTCGCGCCAACAGAAGGAGCGCCGCAAGGCGTCGATCTTCCAGCCGCGCCCCCGCGAGGTTCCGTCCGGAGGGTGAGCCGCGCAATGGGGGAGTCCTCGCACTCCAGCACAAACGACGCAGAGCCTCGGCGGACCGATCGGTCGCCGAGGCGCGCTGCGTCTCATCGGGGGGGCTCCCGGCTCGCGCTCCGCGCTCACACTCCCCCCGGTTCGGGCGTGCTTGCGCAAGCGCCAAGCGTCGCGCGCGAGTGCGAGGTCTGGGGCGTGCTCAACGTCACGCCCGACTCGTTCAGCGACGGCGGCCGGTACGACGACGTGGGGCGAGCCCTCGAGCAGGCAGGCCGCCTGCTGGCCGAGGGCGCGGCGGTGATCGACGTCGGCGGCGAGAGCTCGCGGCCAAAAGGGGCGACCTACGGAGCTGGCGCCGAGCGGGTCCCGCTCGAGGAGGAGCTCCGCCGGGTCATCCCGGTCGTGACCGCCTTGGCCGAGCGCGGCGCGCGGGTGAGCGTCGACACCGTGAAGGCCGAGGTCGCGCGGGCGGCGCTCCGCGCAGGCGCGCAGATCGTGAACGACGTCTCGTGCGGCGGTGACCCGGCTTTGCTCGACGCGATCGCCGAGGCGGGCGCCGAGCTCGTCCTGATGCACAGCCGCGACGGAGGCCGGGTCGACGCGAGCACCACCGGCTACGCGGACCTCGTGGGCGAGGTGATCGGCGAGCTCGAGGCGGCGGTCGAGCGCGCGCTCGCGCGAGGCGTCGCGCGCTCGCGCGTGTGGGTCGACCCGGGCCTCGGGTTCGCGAAGACGGCCGAGCAGTCGCTCGTGCTGCTCGGGAATCTGGACGCGCTGGTCGCGAGGGGGTACCCGGTCCTGGTGGGACCCTCGCGCAAGTCGTTCATCGCGCGGACGGTGGCCCCCGCCGGCGCGAGGGGGCCGCCGCCCGACGCGCGGCTCGGCGGCAGCGTGGCC
>JAEZBP010001237.1 GCA_023427125.1 Pseudomonadota bacterium
GCGCTGCGGGAGGCGGTCGCGATCGAGGGCGCGCCGGCGGCGGCGCACTTCTTCCTCGGCGAGGCGCTCGCGGGCGAGGACAGCCAGGGCGCGCGCGCCGCGTACGAGCGCTACCTCGAGCTCGCGCCCGAGGGCGAGTACGCCGCCCGCGCTCGGCGCGCCATCCGGCGATGAAGATCGTCTCGGCGGCGGAGGCGCTCTCGGTCCTCTGCTCGCACCAGCGCGTCTACCTCCACGAGGCGTCGATGGCGCCGCTCTCGCTCATCGACGCGCTGACCGAGCGCTCTCGGGAGCTCGAGGGCGTCGAGGTCGTGCACCTCCACACCGACGCGCCCGCGCCCTACGTCGCGCCGGGCCTCGAGCGCCACGTGCGGCACAACGCGCTCTTCACGGGCGCCAACGTGCGCGCCGCCGTGCAGGAGGGGCGCGCCGACTTCACGCCGGTCTTCCTCTCGGAGATCCCGACCCTCTTCCGCGACGGCACGCTGAAGCTCGACGTGGCGCTCCTCCAGGTCTCGCCGCCGGACGCGCACGGCTTCTGCCGGCTCGGCCTCTCGGTCGCGACCGCGCGCGCCGCCGCCGACTCGGCCGACCTCGTCATCGCGGAGATCAACCCGCGGGTGCCGCGCGCGCTCGGCCACTCGGCGCTCCACGTGAGCCGCATCGCGTACGGCGTCGAGGTCGACCGGCCGCTGCCGGAGGTGCGCTGCGCACCCCCGGGCGAGGTGGAGCTCGCGATCGGCCGCCACATCGCCGCCGAGATCCCGAGCGGCGCGACCTTGCAGATGGGCATCGGCGTCATCCCCGACGCGACCCTGGCGGCGCTCCGCGATCACGAGGACCTCGGCGTGCACACGGAGATGTTCTCGGACGGCCTCGTCGAGCTCTGCGAGCGCGGCGTGGTCACCAACCGCCTGAAGACCCGCTTCCCCGGCCGCGTCATCGCGAGCTTCGCGATGGGCACCGCGCGCCTCCACGCCTTCGCCGACGACAACCCCTTCCTCGAGCTGCACCCGAGCGATGTCGTCAACGATCCGCTCGAGATCATGAAGCAGCGCGCGATGATGGCGATCAACTCGGCGATCCAGATCGATCTGACCGGGCAGGTGTGCGCCGACTCGATCGGCGATCGCATCTACAGCGGCATCGGCGGGCAGATGGACTTCATGCGCGGCGCGGTGCGCTCGCCCGGCGGCAAGGCGTTCATCGCGCTCCCCTCGACCGCCAAGGCGGGCGCCATCTCGCGGATCGTGACCCGCCTCGATCCGGGGGCCGGCGTCGTCACCACGCGCGGCCACGTGCAGTACGTGGTGACCGAGCACGGCGTCGTGAACCTGCGCGGCAAGACCCTGCGCGAGCGCGCCGAGCTCCTGATCGGCATCGCCCACCCCGACCACCGCGCCGCGCTCTACGCCGGCGCGGCGGCCCGCAAGATCTTCGTGTAGTCGCTACTCCTTCGCGGGCGGGCTCCAGTTCAGCATCCAGCGCATGCCGAACCGGTCGGTGAGCACGCCCATGCGGCCGCCGTAGAAGGTGCCGTGCAGCGCGGTCAGCACCGTGCCTCCCTCCACCAGCTTGGCCCACACCCGCTCCTGCTCCTCCGTCGTGTCGAAGCCGAGCGCCAGCGACACCGGCCCTCCGGGGTCCGGCGGCTCGCCGGGCATCCTGTCGGAGGCCATGAACGAGAGGCCCTTCGCCTCGAAGAGCGAGTGGATGATCAGGCCCTTGTGCTCGTCGGGCGCGTCCTTCATCGCCTCGCCCATGCGGATGATCGTCGTGGCGCGGCCGGAGAGCGCCTCGGCGTAGAACGAGAGCGCCTCCTCGCAGCGGCCGCCGAAGAACAGATAGGGCGTCAGGGTCGTCATCGGTCGTCTCCTTCGTGATGGAACGAGGAGATAGACTCCGCGGCGCGCGAGATCTCATCGGTGCTGCATGACGTTCGTCGGAGACACCACTGCGCTTGCTTCGGTGAGGGAGCGATGAGCACGCCCCGCTCCGCAGAGGAGGCGCTCGCGTGGCTGTCTGCGGAGGGCGCGCACCCGTGGCTCGTCCGCCACCACGAGCTCGTCGTCGAGGCGGCCGGCCTGTTGGTCGAGGGCCTCGCGTCGCTCGCCGTGCGTCTCGATCGCGAGCACGTCTTGATCGGCGCGGCGATCCACGACGCAGGCAAGATCCTCCACCCGCGCGAGATGGCGCAGCCGGGCCACGACCACGAAGAGAGCGGCGAGGCGATGCTCCTCGCCGCCGGCCTCGACGCGCACATCGCCCGGGCCTGCGTCACCCACGCCGCGTGGTCGCACCCCTCGGCCACGATCGAGGACCGCCTGATCGCCCTCGCCGACAAGCTGTGGAAGGGCAAGCGCGACGACGAGCTCGAGCGCGCCGTGATCGAGGAGCTCGCTGCGAGCAGCGGCCGCCCGGCCTGGGCCATCTTCGAGACGTTCGACGCGCTGTGCGAGCAGATCGCCGAAGCCGGTCCCGCCCGCCTCGCCCGGTCGGCGTCGTAGCCGACTCAGCGAACGACCCTTCCCGGTGCTGACCGACCGCTTCGAGCCATCCATGCCCGAGATCGCCGACCGATCACCGACGATCGCGGGGACGACGAACACGGACACGACGAATGCGGATGCGAGGGCGAGACCGTGCGGTCGCGACCCGCCGATGAGGAAGAAGCGGTGGGCGGCAGCCAGGCATGACGCAGGCAGGTCCTGGTGGAGTGTGACGCGCAAGAGCGCGTC
>JAEZBP010000075.1 GCA_023427125.1 Pseudomonadota bacterium
GTCCACGCGACGGCGGCGGCCACGCCCAAGAGCAGCGCGCCCTGCAGCCCAAACTCCGTCGCCGCGCTCGCCGCCAGCTGCCCGAGCGCCGCGAGCGCCCGCAGCGGATCGCGCGCGTGGGCGTCGAGCGGAACGCGCGACAGCTCGAGCAGGGCGATGGTCCCCGCCGCGATCGGCACGCCGCACGCGATGCCCTGCCAGCGCATCGCGGGCCTCTTACCACGCGATCACACGGGTCGCTCCGCTGTGTGGCGGCGTCCCGACACCTGCGAACCCCACCAGGATTGAAAAGGCGGGGGGATCGCACTACGTCCTCGCGCGATGCTCCGTCGCTACGCGTACGGCGTGCTCGCCTTCAACATCGGCGTGATCCTCTGGGGCGCGTTCGTGCGGGCCAGCGGCTCCGGCGCCGGCTGCGGGGCGCACTGGCCCACCTGCAACGGCGAGGTCGTGCCGCGCGCCGAGTCGCTCGAGACGCTCATCGAGCTGACCCACCGGCTCACCTCGGGGGTCGCGTTCCTCCTCGTGTTGGCCCTGATGATCGCGGCGCTGCGCGCGCGGCCCAAGGGCCACCCGATGCGCGCCGCCGCCGTGCTCTCGATGATCTTCATGGTGCTCGAGGCGGCGGTCGGCGCGGGCATCGTCCTGCTCGAGCTGGTGGCCGACAACCAGTCGCTCGCGCGCGCCGGGTGGATGTCGGTGCACCTGGTCAACACGTTCCTCTTGCTCGGGTGCCTCACGCTCTCTGCGTGGTGGTCGGGCGAGGACGCGGTCGGGGTCGAGCTGCGCGGCAAGGGGTCGCTCTCTTGGCTGCTGGGGCTCGCGCTGCTCGGCACGATCGTCGTGGGCATGACCGGCGCGATCACCGCGCTGGGCGACACGCTCTTCCCCGCGCGCAGCCTGTCGGAGGGGATCGCGCAGGACCTCTCGCCGACCGCGCACTTCTTGATACGGCTGCGTGTCTGGCACCCGGTGAGCGCCGTCTTGGTCGGGCTCTACACGGTGGCCGCGGGCGGCCTCGCGACGATGATCCGGCCCGATCCGATCGTGCGGCGCGCGGCCGTGGTGCTGGCGGCGCTCTTCGTGCTGCAGATCGGGTGCGGCTTCCTGAACCTGCTCCTGCTCGCGCCGATCTGGATGCAGATGGTGCACCTGCTGCTGGCCGATGTGGTGTGGATGGCGCTCGTCATCACCGCCGCGACCGTGCTCCGCCCGGCCGGCGAGCTCGCCGTCGACGCTCCATCGGCCAGCCCGGCCCGCGCGACGGCGTAGCGCGGCGCTCACTCCTTCGGCGCGCGCAGCTTCTGCATGAGCTCGAGCAGGCCCGCGGGGCGCTCGGGGGCCGGCGGGAGCTCGCTCGGGTCGAGCTCCGCGAGGAGCGAGGGGGCGCCGCCCTCCCCCGCGCCGATCAAGAGGACGCGCTCGCCGATCTCGACGAGGTAGAGCGAGCGCCGGCCGTCGAGCGGCACCCGCTCGAGCACCTTGATCCGGCCCCTCGCGACGCCGAGGCCGCGCCGGGCGCTCCAGCGCAGGACCACCCACGCGAGGATGCAGACGGCGGCCAGCGCCAGCAGGCTCTGGAGGAGCGCGACGCCGTAGCCTCCGGGGGCGCTCTGCAGGAGCAGCGTGATCACCGGCGGAGCATCGACCCCCGCGCCGCCGCGATCAATACCTCGGCACGCTCGGATCGACGTGCAGCGACCAGGCGTCGATGCCGCCCTGGAGGTTGTGCACGTCGCGGAAGCCCATGCGCAGGAAGTGCTCGGCCGCCTTCTGGCTGCGGCCGCCGTGGTGGCACATGCAGACGATGGTCTTCTCGCGATCCATCCCCTCGATCGACGCGCGCAGCTCGTCATCGAGCATCACCGACGACTCGATCTTCGCGGTCACCCGCTCCTCGACGGTGCGCACGTCGAGGAGGAGGTGCGGCTTGCCCTTCTTGATCCACTCGTCGAGCTCGCCCACGTTGAGCTGCTTCACCATCGGCGGGCGCGAGGGCACGTCGACCTTGAAGCCGACCTCGCTGCCGCGCTCCACGAAGTCGACGACGACGCCGTGGGCCCGCTTGGCGGTCGAGCCCGTCATCACCAGCGCCAGCTCGTCGAGCTCGATCACGACGTCGCCGTCGCGCTCCTCGTCGAGGTCGAGCAGCGCCTCCCAGTCCGAGCCGATCGTGAGCCGCACGACCGGCTCCTCGGTCTCGCCGTCGGTCTCCCAGAAGCGCAGGAACGCGGCCCTCGCCGGCGCGGTGATCTTCACCTCGGGCTTGACCTGCTCCATCGGCGCGCGGCCGAGCACCTCGGTGAGCTCGCCGCTCTTGACCATCTCGTGGACGATGTCCGAGCCGCCGACGAACTTCTGCCGCACGTAGAGCTGCGGGATGGTGGGCCAGCTCGAGAACGCCTTGATGGCCTCGCGCAGCGTCGGGTCCGCGAGCACGTCGACCGTGATGTAGTCGTCGAGGTACTCGTCGAGGATGTCCACGACGCGCGCCGAGAAGCCACACTGCGGCGCGGTGCGCGTGCCCTTCATGAAGAGCACCACCTCGTGCTGGTCGATCACCTGCCGGATGCGGTCCTGGAGCGTCATGGCCGACAAAGAAGCACGGCCCGATCCCGGTTGCAACGTCAGCGTTCACGTGCAGGCGCGGCGGCGCCTCGATCCGGCGCCGCGGGGGGCCGTCACTCGGCCGCGGCGACGACGGTGGCCTGGTCGAAGTCGACCGAGAGCTCGAGCATCTGCGCGATGTCGAGGGGCTTGATGTCCTCCTCGCGCTCGGCCGCCTTCACGCCGTCGTTGATCATCGTCTTGCAGAAGGGGCAGGCGCTCGCGATGGTGTCGGCGCCGGTGTCGAGGAGCTGCAGCGTGCGCTTGTTGTTCACGCGCTCGTTGCCCTTCTCCTCCTCCTTCCACATCTGCGCGCCGCCCGCACCGCAGCAGAGGCCCTTCTCCTTGTTCCAGTACTCGACCTCCACCAGCTCGACGCCGGGGATGGCTGCGAGGACCTCGCGGGGGCTATCGTAGATGCCGTTGTAGCGGCCGAGGTAGCAGCTGTCGTGGTAGGCGACCTTCGCGGTCACGCGCTTGGTCGGCCGCAGCTTGCCCTCGCCGATCAGCTTCTGGAGGTAGTCGCTGTGGTGGACGACCTCGTACTTGCCGCCGAACGACGGGTACTCGTTGAGGATCGTGTTGAAGCAGTGGGGGCACGCGGTGATGACCGTCTTCTGCGCCGCGCCGTAGCCGTTGAGCGTCTCGACGTTCTGCTGGGCGAGGATCTGGAAGAGGTACTCGTTGCCCGCGCGCCGCGCCGGATCGCCGGTGCACGTGGCCTCCGAGCCCATGATCGCGAAGTCGACCCCCGCGTGGTGCAGGAGCTTCGCCACCGCGCGCGCCGTCTTCTTGGCGTCGTCGTCGTAGTTCGCCGCGCAGCCGACCCAGTAGATGACCTCGGCCTCCGGGTTGTCGGCGATCAGCGGCACCTCGATCGGGCGGCCGCCCGCCTCGAGGCCGCTCGCCCAGTTGCCGCGATCCATCGCCGGCAGGTTCCACGGGTTCCCGTTCATCTCCATCGCCTGGAAGGCGGTCTGGAGCTCGTGCGGGAACTCGTTCTTGATCATCATCTCGTGCCGGCGCATCTCCACGATCTTGTCGACGTAGGAGATCTGCACCGGGCACTGCTCCTCGCAGGCGCGGCAGGTGGTGCAGGCCCAGATGACCTCGGGGTGGATGATGTCGCCGATCAGATCGACGCTGGCGCGCTTGTGCTGGTAGCCCTCGGGCCAGCCCTTCGGCGTCTCGCCCGCGCCCTCGGCGCCGATGTCCGGCGTGCCGGGGGCCTCGATGCCGCCCGTGCCGAGGTAGTGGCTCTCGAGCGAGTAGAGGTGATCGCGCAGCGCCAGCGTGAAGTGCTTCGGCGAGAGCTTCTTGCCGGTGGTGAACGCCGGGCAGTTGTCGCTGCAGCGGCCGCACTCGGTGCACGTGTAGAGATCGAGGATGTGCTTCCAGCTGAGGTGCTCGGGCCGCGCGATGCCGATCGGCTCGTCGCGCTCGACCTTGCCCTCGATGTCCTCGACGTCCGGCAGCTTGCCCTTGGGCTCGAGCGACTCGGCGAAGACGTTCGGGAACGACGTGATGACGTGGAAGTGCTTGCTGTAGGGCAAGAGATTCAAGAAGAGCAGCACCCACGCCGAGTGGTACCAGAAGCCCACGTGCTCGAGCACCGCGACGGTGCCGTCGTCCAAGCGCGAGAAGAGGATCGCGAACGCCGAGCCGAAGGGCTCCGCCCAGTACCAGTGGACCCCGGTGCCGGCCGCGCGCGCGTCGCGCACCAGATCGCCGCCGACGTAGACGAAGTCGGCGATCATCATCGTGATGATGATGCCCAGGATGACGAGGGCCTCGAGCCCGAAGCTCATCCGCTGAGGCCGCTTGACGAGGCGGTAGTAGAGGAAGATGAAGCCGCCGACGATGGCGGCCATCGCCGCCATCTCCTTCGCGAGCGAGTAGAGCGCGCCGATCGGCGAGTGCGTATCGAGGATCCCCCAGAAGTCGAACTCGGCGCTGTAGCCCCGGATCCACAGCATCACGCTGTTGAGCAGGAGCACCGAGAACGCGGCGAAGATACCGATGTGGGCCGCGCCCGCCAGGCGGTAGCGGGCGTTCTTCGGCATCTTCTTCTGGCCGAGGGCGTAGATGAGCGTGCGCTTGACGCGCTCCTTCACCGACTCCGGGTCGATGGTGAAGCGCGGCTCGGGGGCTCCGACCATCAGGAGGCGCCACCGGCGCACCGCCGACCAGGCGAACGCGCCCAGAGTGACGAAGATCAGGACCGTCATCCAGGTGGGACTCATCGTTCCTCGGCTCCACTGCTCCCGGGTACTGGGTTCCCGGGCACTAGCTACTCGCGCCTACGACGCAACGCGTCAAGAGCGCCACGCCCCCGGACTTAGTACAGGGGCGTGGCGCTGTCACGAGGATCACGCGCTCGCTCGCCGCGGAGCGTTGCGCGAGGACAGCTACTTCGGGGGGAGCTTCGCGTCGAAGAACGCGCGGAGCTTGATCAGGTTCTTCTCCTCGCGGGAGAAGCTCGGCGCCTGGTAGCTCTTGGCGAAGCCGCGGACGTCCGAGAGCAGCTCGGAGCGGACCTCCTTGTCGGCCAGGATGTCGGCCACCGAGCGGCCGCGCGCCGCGCCGCGACGCAGGCCGCGCACGTAGCTCTCGAGCCGCACGTAGTGCTCGCCGAGGAACTCGCGCACCGTGTCGCACTCGTTGGCCAGCTCGCCGAGCGCCTCGAGCTTCTCCGCGTCGGTCGACCCGCTGTCCTCGCGGCCCGCCAGGTCGGCGGCCACGCGAAGGACGAACGCGTCGTCGAGGAAGCCGATGTCGTCGATGCCGTCCGGGATCAGGTCGAGCGACTTGAAGAGGTAGTTGAGGCCGCCGGCCAGGGCCTCGCGGGCCGGATCGGGGAGCCCCTCGTCCTCGAGCAGCGACGCGATGCGCTCGGCGTCGTCGCCGAGCGTGCGGAGCCACCCGGGGAAGGTGTCGAGATACTTTTCTTGCCCCTCGCTCATGGTCGTCTCCCGCTGCAGGGCCGCACTTCCGATGGGGGTACGCGGCGAAAGGGCGCATCCTACTCGATGGGTCGCACGGCTTTCAACGAACTCGACGCCTGAGCTATGGTGCGCCCCGATGTCGACGCGCTTGCTCACGATCTTGCTGTGTTTTGGGGTCCCGCTCGCGATCGCGGGGCCGGTCGGGGCGCAGGACGAGCCCTCCGGGGCGGGGCCCGAGGCGAGCGAGGCGCCCGCCGAGGCGCCGGCGACGCGCCCTGCGCCGCCGCCGATCATGGTGGTGGTCACGACCACGGGGCGGATCGCCGACGAGGTCGTCGCCGCCGTCTCCCAGGCGCTCGTCGATCGGGTCACGGCCATGGCCGGCGGCCGGCCGGTGCACGCCCTCGGGGCGCCCGAGCTGCGCGCGGCGATCGGGGCCTGCGCCGACGACGTGTGCATCGGCGGGCAGCTCGCGCAGGGAGGCG
>JAEZBP010000087.1 GCA_023427125.1 Pseudomonadota bacterium
CGCGTGATCTGGGGCGGGAGAGCTCGCGGGATCGCGGGCGGCGGCGGTGGTTCCGCGTCGAGGAGGATCGCTTCGTGCCGATGATCCCGATCGCGGAAGGGACCGAGGACGCGCTGGTGCGGATGACGCGCGAGCTGGTCGACTATCGGCTCGCGCAGTACCGCGCGCGGCATGCGGGGGCGGACGATGCGCGCTCGTTCGACTGCAAGGTCACGTGGAACAAGCGCGATCCGATCTTGAAGCTGCCGTCGCGAGCGCAGCGGCCGGATCTGCCGAGCGGGGAGCTGGACGTGCGGGCGCGCGACGGCGCGGTGTGGCGCTTCCGCTTCGCGAAGGAGTTCTGCAACGTCGCGCATCGGGTCGGCGACGCGCGCAATCGGTTGCCGGATCTCTTGCGCGAGCTCTTCGGGCCAAACGCGGGGCAGCCGGGGACGGACTTTCGCGTGCGCTTCTCGCGCAGCCCGGATGGCTGGTGGATCGAGCGGCTGGGCGAGGTGATCGCGCTCGCGTCGCACCATCGGTTCGTGAGCTATCCGGATCTGCGCGCGGCGGCCGGCGCGGCCGAGGGAGCGCAGGAGAGCATCGAGCCGGCCGAGGTGGTGCTGCCGCTCGAGCACGAGGGCGAGGATCTGTTCGCGATCCGCGCGACCGGAAGCTCGATGCACGGCGGGCAGAGGCCCATCCGCGACGGCGACTGGCTGCTGATGCGGTGGGCGCGCGCGAGCTCGCTGCCTGCTATCGCCGGGCGCGTGGCGCTGGTGCAGGTGCCGGGCGAGGAGCTCGGGCATCGCTTCCAGATCAAGCGCGTGGTGAAGAGCGAGCGCGGGTGGGTGCTGCGCTCGGACAACCCGGAGGCGCAGGACTTCCCCGCGAGCGAGGAGACGACGCCGATCGCGGTGCTGGTCGAGGTGGTGCGGCCCGAGTCGCTCGCGCCGGCCGTCGGGGCGCTGCTCTCCGATGCGGAGCTCGAGAGCGCGTTCGGGGTCGACGACCCGATCGTGACCGGGCGGATCGGCGGGCACGCGTTCGCGATGATCGAGGGGGACAAGGCATTCGCGGCGCCCGACCGGCTGGTGCACGCGATGAAGCGGCAGCCGGGGGAGACGCTCTTCGTGCTGGCGCGCGCGTCGAGCGAGGCGCCGTGGCGCTACTGCGGGGTCGCGCGCTGGATTGAGGAGGAAGGGCAGTGGGCGCTGCCCGCGCTCGACTGGCCCACGTGGAAGGCGCTCGGCGAGGGGCGGAGCGCTTCGCACCGCTTGCCGGTGGAGGTTGAAGAGCGCGCGCGCGAGTGGATCGAGCGCTTCCTCGTGACCCACGTGGGTACGTGGGTCGAGGACGGCGGCAAGCGCGTTCGCGTGGTCGGCCCGAGCGGGCGCGGCGGGATCCGCATCGAGGGCGACGGCTCCGCCGAGCGCACGGTGTCGTCGACGGACATCGCGTGGGTGCTGCTCGCCCAAGACGACGTGCGCGAGAGCGGCGGCGTGCTCGACGAGGCGCGGGTCAATCGCCTGCGCTATCTGGAGGGCACGCCCAAGGGGTCGACGCGATGGATCGACACCGGCCACGCGATCACGCTGGTCCGCGCCACGGGTGAATAGCGCTCACGGCTCGCGTCCGCGCGAGATCGAGCCTGCGCCAGCCGAGGCCGTCGCTGGGTCTTGGCGGCTCGCACCCACGGTGTCCGCGACGATGCGGAGCCGGCGAAGCAATCGTCGTTGCGTCAGTCCGCTAGGGCTGCCCGCGTCATGGGGGCTCCCATGAGCTCTGACGACGAGCCGCACGACCGGCTCTTCCGCTCGACGTTCTCGGTGCCGGCGCACGCGGCGGCGCTCTTGCGCTCGATCTTGCCGGCGGAGGTCTGCGCGCAGATCGACTGGGGGTCACTGGGCGCGGTGAAGGGCGACCGCATCACGAAGGTGCTGAAGGAGCGGAACATCGACCTGTTGCTCTCGGCGCGCATCGCGGGCCGCGAGGTGCGCTTGATGTTCTTGGTCGAGCACCAGTCCAAGCCCGAGAAGCGGATGGTGGTGCGGATGCTGGAGTACATGGCGGTGCTCTGGCGGGCGATGCCGGCCAAGGAGCCGCTGGTACCGATCCTGCCGATCGTGGTGCACCACGGAGCATCGGGGTGGACGGCGGCGCGATCGATGCGCGAGCTGCTGAGGCTCGACGCGGATCTGGAGGCGCTGCTCGGCGATCGGCTGGTCTCGATGACGCTGACGATCGATGACCTGGCGCGGCTGACGCCCGAGCAGATCGCGGCGCGGCGCGCGAGCGCGCAGGTCCGGCTGGTGTTGGGGATGCTGCGCGACGCGCGGACGGTAGAGAGCGTGGGCGAGCTGCTCTCCCGTTGGGCTGCGCTGGTGCGCGAGGCGCTGGCGGAGGACCCCACGCTGGATGCCGTGGTGCTGGTGCTTCGCTACATTTCGAAGGTGCGAGACGAGCGCCTGGACGACGTGCTCGACGCCGCCCGACAGATCGGGCAGGAGGCAGAGGAGGCCACCATGACGCTGTACGACAGGCTCATCGCCGAGGGTGAAGCAAAGGGAATCGCGAAGGGCAAGGCGGAGGGGGAGGCAAAGGGAATGGCCTCGCTCATCCTGCGCCAGCTCGAACGCTTCGGGCCGGTCCCGCCCGAGGTCGCGGCGCGAGTACGCGCAGCGACCGTGGAGGAGCTGGTCGCCATGGCCGACCGGATGGCGGCGGCGAAGAGCATCGCCGAGGTCGTCGGCTGAGCGCTCGAGCGAGCGCGCCCGTCAGATCGGGCTGCAGAGGAGGCCTCCATGACGCTGTACGAGAGGCTCATCGCCGAGGGTGAGGCGAAGGGA
>JAEZBP010000161.1 GCA_023427125.1 Pseudomonadota bacterium
GCGTGAGACTCGAGTCTCGTGTACACACGCGCGCGAACACCCCGCGCGGCACTCGAGTCTCGCGCGGAGCCGGCGCGCCGCTCGAGCGCGTCAGCCGAGCAGGAGCTCGAGCAGCGCCTTCTGCCCGTGGAGCCGGTTGGCAGCCTCGTCCCAGACGCGCGAGGCCGGGCCGTCGATCACCTCGGCCGCCACCTCTTCGCCGCGGTGCGCTGGTAGACAGTGCAGGAAGATCGCATCCGTCGAGGCGCGCGCCATCAGCGCCGCGTCGACCTCGTAGCCCGCGAACGCCACCTTGCGCGCGTCGTTCTCGGCCTCCTGCCCCATGCTCGCCCACACGTCGGTCGTCACCACGCGCGCGCCCTCCACCGCCTCGCGCGGATCGCGCACGACCGTCACGTCCGCGCCGAGCTCCCGCGCGTGCGCCACGATCGCCTCGCTCGGCGAGTAGCCCTCCGGGCACGCCAGCCGCAGCGAGAGGCCGGTGCGCGCGGCCGCGTTGATCCACGAGTGCGCCATGTTGTTGCCGTCCCCGATCCACGCGACGCGGACGCCCTCGAGCCGGCCGCCCGTCTCGCTGCGCACCGTCATCAGATCCGCGAGCAGCTGGCAGGGGTGGTAGTCGGCCGAGAGGCCATTGATCACCGGGATGCTCGCGTGCTCGGCCAGCTCCGCCACCCGCTCGTGACCGAACGTGCGGTAGACCACGCCGTGCGCGTAGCCCGAGAGCATCCGCGCGGTGTCGGCGAGCGGCTCGCCCCGCGCGACCTGCGTGTCCTTCGCGATCAGCGTGAGCGGGTGGCCGCCCAGCTCGGCGATGCCGATCTCGAACGAGAGGCGCGTGCGGGTCGAGGCCTTCTCGAGCAGCACCACCACGCTCTTGCCGGCGAGCGGGCGTGGGTGCTCGCTCGTGCCGCGCACCCGCGCGAGCTCGGCGCCCCGCTCGAGCACGCGCGTCAGCTCTTCGGCGCTCAGATCGAGCAGCGTCAAGAAGTGCCGCGTCACGCGCTCACCCCCCGGAGGCCATCGGCGAGACGCGCGAGCGCGTCGTCGACGTCCTCGGCGCTCACGTTGAGCGGCGGCGAGAGGCGGATGATGGTGCCGCCCGCGATCGACGCCAGCATCCGCTGCTCGTCGCGGAGCTTGCCGAGCACCGCCCGCGCGTCCACGCCGTCGGCGAGCCGGACGCCGCGCAGGAGACCGAGCCCGCGCGCCTCGACCGCCACCGGGATCGCGGGGTCGCTCGCGATCGCAGCGAGGCCTCGGCCCATGTGCTCGCCGACCCGCTCGGCGTTCTCGACGAGCCTCTCCTCGTCGAAGATGCGCAAGACGGCGAGCGCGGCGGCGGCGGCGAGCGGGTTGCCGCCGAAGGTCGTCGCGTGGCTGCCGGGAGGCAGGCCGTCCGAGAGGCGCTCGACGATCGCGATGGCGCCGATCGGGAAGCCGCCGCCCATGCCCTTGGCGAGCGAGCAGCCGTCGGGGACGACGCCGCTGTGCTCACGGCCGAGGAAGCGGCCGGTGCGGCCGTAGCCGGTCTGCACCTCGTCGAAGAAGAGGAGCGCGCCCGCCTCGTCGCAGAGCTCGCGCGCGCCCTGCAGGTACGCGTCCTGGCCGAGCACCAGGCCGCCCTCTCCCTGGAGCGGCTCGAGCAGCACCGCGGCGGTGCGCTCGTCGATCGCGGCGCGGAGCGCGTCGAGATCGTTGAAGGGCACGTGCTTGACGCCCGGGAGCAGCGGGCCCATGCCGGCGTGGTACTTCGGCTGCCCGGTCAGGGCGAGCGAGCCCATCGTGCGGCCGTGGAAGCTCTGGTGCGCCGCGACGAGCTCGACGCGCTCCTTGTCGCCGTGCTCGTAATGCCAGCGGCGGGAGAGCTTGATGAGCGCCTCGTTGGCCTCGGTGCCGCTGTTGGCGAGGTAGATGCGCGTGAAGGGCGTGCGCGCGGTGATCTGCGCGGCCAGCTCGATCGAGGTGTCGTTGTAGAAGAGGTTCGAGGTGTGGATGAGGCGGGTCGCCTGCTCGCCGATCGCGGCCGCCAGGCGCGGGTGCGCGTGCCCGACCGAGAGCACCGCGATGCCCCCCGAGAAGTCCAGGTACTCGTTGCCCTCGACGTCCCACACGCGGCAGCCCTTGCCCTCGGCGAGGACGAAGGGCGGCTGCTGGTAGTTCGGGAGGAAGGCCTCTCTGGCCTTCGCGATGAGCTCGGCGTTGGTAGGCATGAGGGGCGCTGATCTACCACGCGCGTCTCCCGCGCGCCTCGCAGAGGGCGCCGAGCGCAGATCAGCTCGTGATCTCGGTGCCGATGCCGCGGTCGGTGAAGATCTCGAGGAGGCACGCGTGGCGGGTGCGGCCGTCGATGACGTGCACCTTCTTCACGCCCTGCTTCAGGGCGTCGAGCCCGCAGCGCACCTTCGGGATCATGCCGCCCTCGATGACCGCGTCGTCGATGAGCGCCTCGATGTCGGCGGCGCTCAGGGAGGAGACCACCCCGCCGTCGCGGCCGCGGATGCCCTCGAGGTCCGTCATGAGGACGAGCTTCTCCGCGTCGAGCGCCGCGGCGACCGCGCCCGCGATCGTGTCGGCGTTCACGTTGAGCGAGCGGCCGCGATCGTCGACCGCCACCGGCGCGACCACCGGGATGAAGCCGCTCTGCATGAGCTGCTGCACGATCTTCGGGCGCACCTCGCGGACCGCCCCGACCCGCCCGGGATCGACCATGCGCCCGGCCTTGGTGCGCATCTCGGCGACCTTGTCCGCGACGCTGAAGCCGTCGTCCTTGCCGCTGAGCCCGACCGCGTGGCCGCCGTGCTGGCAGATGAGCGAGACGATGTCCTGGTTGATCTTGCCGCCGAGCACCATCTCGACGACCTCCATCGTGCGGTCGTCGGTGACCCGGAGGCCGTCGATGCGCTCGGACTCGACCCCCATGGTGCGCAGCAGCTGATCGATCTGCGGGCCGCCGCCGTGGACGACGACCGGGTTGAGGCCGACGAACTTCATCAGCACGACGTCGCGCGCGAAGCCGTCCGCGAGCTCGGGATCGACCATCGCGTGGCCGCCGTACTTGATGACGAAGGTGCGCCCGTGGAAGCGCCGGATGTAGGGGAGCGCCTCGTGGAGGATCGCCGCCTTCTCGATGAGCCGCTGCATGATGGCGGGCGAGTATGCATGGGCCGAGCGCGACGCGCCCGCGGTACGATCACATGCGGTCACTCCGCTGCGTCACGGCAACCCGACACCTGCGAACGGCGGCAGGTGTCGCCCATCGTCACCTCGCTTCCCGCCTGATCCCCGCTCATGATCCGCGGATGGGCAGCGGCCTCACGCGCACGGTGAGCTGATCGACCGAGACCACCGCGCCCGCCGACAGCTCCTGCTCGACGAGCGGAATGACGCGGAGGACCCACGCCGCGCACGCGGCGCGATCGAGCTCTTCGATGCGGAAGCGAACGACCGACGGCGATCTCGCGCCAGATAGGAACAGCAGCTGAGCGAAGTCCGAGTCGAGTGTGACGACCGTGCGACCGTCACGCTCCGCAGCCGCGAGGATGGCCTCGTCTGTCGCGCTGCCAAGGCCGAGGTCCTCCACGTGAACGACGTCCAGGCCTCGTGCGCGCAGGACTACCGCAGCTCCTCGCGGGAGACCCGCGTCGAGCAGGAGCGGGATCACGCGGCCGGCCGATCCAGAGCGATCACGCGGCCGCCGACTTCGGCCGCCGCGTAGGCGAGCACCTGACGTAGCGCCTCGTCGTCAAGGCTGGGATAGTCCGCACGTAGCTCGGTCCGATCAGGGTACTGCGCGATGATCTCGAGCGCGCGCCGGACACTGATACGCGTACCCAGGACATGCGGCGCCCCTCCGAGCACGTTCGGGTCGACGCCGAGGCGGTCCAGCCCTGCGAAGGTCTTGGGCATTCCGTATCGTAGTCCGATCCCACGCCGCTCGCAGCGGTACCACGATGCATGGACGCCGGCTGTCCCCCGGCGCCGGACCACGAGGACAGTCGCGCTCTCCTGGAGCCATGCAACGTCGCGAAACGGCAGGGCTCACTCTTGCCGTCAGAGCGGCCGCGATCGCCGCCAAAGCCGACACACGTCGAGCTGGCGGAGGGATTGAGATCACCCCGCAGCCCGCCGAGTGCGAGGTGTGCTCATCGGTCGAGGAGGCGCGCGAGCCGCAGTTTCTCGAAGCAATACGGATCGACCCGCAGGCTCTCGAAGTCGCCCGAGCAGTAGCCGTCGATGCTGACGCGCGGGACCGGGCCGGGCTCGGGCCACACGCAGCTCAGCGCGTCGTCGAGCTCCGTGTCGAGGAAGACCGCCAGCGCGCCCGACTCCCGTCCGAGCTGCGCCCACGCCTCGCGAACGCGCGTCGACGCGGCGAACAGGCGGCTCATGTCGCTCGTGACGGCCGCGGCGGTGAGCAACGCGAAGTCCTCGCCGACGAAGAGCTGGGTCGAGACGCAGCCCACCACCACGTCGGCCCCGGACCGGGGCGCGGGAGCCTCGATCGCGTATCGCTCGAGCTCGGCGTCGGCGGCGGCGAACCGGAAGCTCAGGCAGAGGTCGTTGGGCCGCTCGTGATCCGCGAGCCGGATCCCGCCAATCCCCTGCCGCTCGCGCTCGGGCCGGCCGCTGCCCCAGACGAGCTGGCGCTCGACCGCCGGCCGCCACGGTAGCTGCTCGCGCACACGCGCCGCGTTCCTGTCCTCGAGCTGCCGCGCGAGCGCTTCGAGGAGCGGGGTCACGGCGTCGGCGGAGGTGATCGCTTCGAACGAGTAGCGGAGCCCCATCTGTCGGTCATGGCGCGCCGTGGTCGCGTGCGCCATCAGCCACTTACTCCGTTGCTCAGCACGAGCTCCACGACCGAGG
>JAEZBP010000172.1 GCA_023427125.1 Pseudomonadota bacterium
CATCAGTGTCGTGCTCGCCACGCTCGCGAGCGGCGTGCTGCTCGGGGTGGCGCCGCCGCTGCTCGGCGTGGCCGGCGCGATCCTCGCGCGGAACGAGCTGGCGCCCTCGTGGATCGATCGCCGGCGCACCGTCGCTGCGCTCGCGGTGGGGCTCACCGCGCTGGTGATCGCCGGCGGGGCCGCCCACGCGGTGTGGGCCGACTACGCCGGCTTCGGATACTGGACCGGCGGCGTCCCGCGGGGAGGCGCGCCGCCCACCTGGGAGGTCGCGATCGAGCGCCTCTTCCACTCGTTCGCGCCGTGGGCCGCGCTGCTCCCGATCGCGCTCGGACGCATGCTGGTGAGCCCGGCTCGCGCGTCTCGCGCTCCTGCGGCGCGCCGCGGCGCGGACGAGGCGGGCGGCCCCTATCGCGACGCCGCTCCCCCGCTTCGGCGGCGCTCCGTGATGCGCGCGATCCCGATCCCCGTCCGCCACCCTGAGGACGGCGCGCTGCGCCTCGCGCTCGTCGGCTGGGTCGCGTTCGGCTACCTGGCGCAGACCCTCTTCACGGCTCGCTACGGCCCCGCCACCTTCCTCCCGCTCGTCGGCGCCGCGGCGGCCGTCGGCCTCTTCCTCCGAGACGTCGAGCGGAGCGAGCGCTCGTGGTGGGGCGCGGCGCTCGTCGCGTTCCTCTTCGTCGGGCTGATCATCCGCGACTACGCGAAGTACCCGAGCGGGCCGATCGCCGGCCTCGCGGCCGAGGGCATCGAGGTGCCGGAGGCCTTCAAGACCGCAGCTCCCTGGGCGATCGCGCTCGGCGGCTTCGGGCTCCTGCTCGCGCTCGGCCTCGCCGCCGATCCGACGACGGAGCGCAGCCGCGAGGCGCTGCGGCGCAGCGTCCTCGGCCCCCTCGAGCTCATCAAGGCGCAGTGGAGGCGAGGCGTCGCCGCCAAGATCTGGATGATCCTCGCCGCGTTCGTTCTGATCGGCGTCATCGGCGCGGGCGCGCTCTTCTTGATCATCCCCGACATCCTGAGCGCGCAGCTCGGGACGACCTCGCTCGAGCGGCGGGTCGGCGTGGCGCTCTTGGCGCTGCTCCCGGGCGTCGCCGTCGCCGTCGTGCTCGGGCGCCTCGTGCTCCTCGCCTTCGGGTGGCTCCGGAGCTACCGGCTCGTCCCCGCGCTCGTGGCGGCGCTCGGCGTGGGGACGTACGCGAGCTTCGTCTACCTGCCCGAGCTCAGCTCGCACTTCTCGCCGCGCGAGGTGTACGACACCTACAACGCGCTCGCCGCGGAGGGCGAGCCGCTCGGCGAGTTCCGCGTGGGCGGGCGCGCGGCGGCCTACTACGCGACCGGCGAGATCGAAGAGCTCGCCTCGCAGGCGCAGCTGATCGAGTTCCTCGATCAGGATCGGCGCGTCTGGGCCGCGTTCCGCGCCGACGATCTCGCGGCGGTGAACCGGGACTACCGCCGGCGCACGAACCGGCACCTCTTCATCGCCGACGCGCGCAGCGCGCGGATGCTCCTCGCGACCAACCAGCCGGTCGAGGGCAGGCCGAACCGGAACTACCTCGCCGACGCGATCCTCGACGAGCCGCCGCGGCCCCAGCATCCGTCGAACATCAACTTCGACGATCGCGTCGAGCTCCTCGGCATCGATCTCGATCTTCCCCACGGCACCTACGTCGGGCCCGGCGAGGCCTTCACGATCACCTGGTACTTCCGCGTGATCGCGCCGGTCCCCGGCGGCTACCAGCCCTTCGTGCACATCGACGGGCCCGGCCAGCGCATCAACGGCGACCACGAGCCGGTCGGCGGCCGCTACCCCGTGCGCCTGTGGGAGCCGGGCGACATCGTCGTCGATCGGCAGGAGCTGCGGGTCCCGGCCAACTACCGGCGCGGCAACCTCACGATCTACATGGGCTTCTACAGCGGCGAGCAGCGCCTCGAGATCATCCGCGGCCCCGAGGACGACGTGAACCGTGGCCGCGCCGGCATCCTCGAAGTCCGTTGAGCCCGGGCACGCCGTCTCGAGGGACGCCGAGCGCGCGTGCGCGCGCCAGCAAGCCCGCCGAGCGCAGCGCTCAGGGCGGACCGGGAGCAAGGGCGAGGGCGCGCGTATCGCGATGGCAGGGTCGCGGCCACGCGCGCAAATGCGCGCGCCAGCAGCACAGGGCTTTCGGTCGGGGCGGGGGTGAGGTAAGGACGTGCCGATGACCGACGCGACCGACGACTCCGGGGGAGTCGAACGCCGAACCTACGAGCGCTTCGACGCCGAGCTGAGCGTCGACTGGGCGTCGAGCGACCACTTCCTCTTCTCGTACATCACGAACATCAGCGAGATGGGGATTTTCATCCGCTCGGACGATCCCCCCGTCGTGGGCACCGTCCTGCGGCTGCGCTTCTCGATCGAAGACGAGCCCGAGCTCGAGCTCGCCGGGGTCGTCGCGTGGATCAACCCGGTGCGCACCGACCGCGAGAACCTCAACCCCGGCATGGGCGTGCGCTTCACCGAGCTCACGCCCGATCAGCGCGAGCGGGTCGTGTCGCTGGTCAAGACCGTCGCGTACCTGCAAGACGGCGCAGGGGACTGAGAGATCGCCGCGACATCTCCGGTCGCCGCGGGCGCGGCTTCGGCGGGGTCGCGTTGATCAGGTCGATCCAGACGAGCTCGCGTCGCGGGCGCGCGGAGAGCGGCGGCGGCGTGCCGATCAGCGCGCGCGCGAGCTGATCTCGCTCGGCGCCGTCGAGGTCGAGGAGCTCGAGGCCCATCGCGTCGGGACCGGTGCGCACGACGCGCGCCCACGCCCAGAGCTCGCTCGAGGCGCGGCCCGGCGGCGCGAAGCACACGACGACCTCCTCCCCCAACGGGAGCGGCGTCCCGGCCGAGAGCCTCATCCCCTCCGGCGAGAGATCCAGCACGCGGTGTCGCCTCGGCAGGTCCCACGCGCGCGCGATGACGTCGGCCTCGAGCGTGACGGCGCGGCGCAGCGACCGACGCGCGCTGGAGACGACCTCGACGGAGTGCAGCATCTCTGCATTCTCAGCCCCGCGATCCGCCGGGCGCAAGAAAGCCGTCGACCGCGGGCATGTCGACGCCGTGACCGGTGAGCACGTAGCGGCCGTCCTCCCATCCGCCGCGCACCGCGCGCGTCCCGGTCGGGCCGACGTCGAAGAGCCAGAGGCCCTCGCGCAGATCCTGCGTGGCGCTGCCGGCGCCGAAGATCGTCGGTCGCACGTCGGGGACCCGCACCGAGAAGCAGCGGTGCACGTGCCCGTGCAGGATCGCGCCGCGCGGGAGCTCTCCGCAGATGCGCAGGAGCTCGTCCGCGTTGACGAGCCCGTGGAGCGCGGTGTCCGGCCGGCCGTCGGCGAGGCGCGGCGCGTAGTGGGTGATCACGAACACGAAGCGCTCGCGCACGCGCGGATCGCGCAGGACGCGAGCGAGCGCGAGCAGCTGGCGCGGCGGGATCATGCCGCTCGAGCGCCAGAGCGGAGAGTTCGGGCGCGCGGAGTTCACGGCGACCACCGCCACCGAGTCGCCGACGAGGCGGACGAGCGGCCAGTGTCCGTCCGCGAGGTGCTCGGGCAGATCGGTCTCGAGGAGATCGCCGAAGTAACGCTCGAAGCGACCGATCGCGTCGTCGACGTAGACGTCGTGGTTGCCCGGCACCGTCACGAAGCCGCGCGGCGCGCGGGTGAGCGGATCGATCGCCTCGCGCGCCGCGATCAGCTCGGCCTCGGTGCCGAGCACGGTGTAGTCGCCGGTGCAGATCACGAGATCGACCGCGTGCTCGGTGCGAAAGCGGTCGAGCGCCGCGAGCTTCTCGCGGGTGCGCCGGAAGTGCTTGCCGCGGCGCAGGTAGAGGTTGCCGCCGCCGAGCGCGCGCTTGCCGAGCCACGACTGCCACGGGATCGACGCGAAGGGGACGTCGAGGTGGACGTCGCTGATGTGCATCACGCGCACGCGCGAGAGCATAGGAGGGGCGCCGCGCTACGGCCACATCGCCGGCTGGAGGAGGCCCGCGCCCTCGTCGAGCCCGAAGCGCACGTTCAGGCACTGGATCGCCTGGCCGCTCGCGCCCTTCACCAGGTTGTCGAGCGTGCCCTGCGCGACGATCCAGCCGCTGCGAGCGTCGTCGGTGTACGAGACGTGGGCCCGGTTCGATCCGCGCACCCAGAGGGTGTCCGGGCACTCGCCCGCGGCGAGCACGTGGACCGACGGCGAGCCGGCGTAGAGCTCCCGCGCGACCTCGGTGCAGCGGGCGGCGTCGACACCGGCGCGGGGCCGCACGTAGCAGGTGCTGAGGATGCCGCGCGTCATGGGCACGAGGTGCGGCGAGAAGATCACGCGGACGTCACTGCCGGCCGCGCGCGAGAGCTCCTGCTCGATCTCCGGCGCGTGGCGATGGCGGCCCGCGATCGAGTAAGCCCGCACGCTCTCCGACGTCTCCGGGAAGTGCGTGCGAGGCTTGGCGGCCCGCCCCGCGCCCGAGACGCCGCTCTTGGCGTCGACCACGATCGGGCCCTCGTGCTCGATCAGGCCCGCACGCAGCAGCGGCGCGAGGGGGAGGATCGTCGCGGTCGGATAGCAGCCCGGCACCGCGATCAGATCGGCCGTGCGGATCGCCTCGCGGTGGAGCTCGGGGAGACCGTAGACCGCCTCCTCGAGGCGATCGGCCGCCGGGTGCTCGCCGTACCACTCGCGGTAGGACTCGACGGAGCGGAGCCGGAAGTCGGCGGAGAGATCGAGCACCGTGAGCCCCGCGTCACGGAGCGCCGCGACCTTCTCGGCGCTCGCCGCGTGGGGCAGCGCGCAGAACACCGCGTCGGCGCGATCGGCGATCGCCGCCGCGTCGAAGGGCGCGACGACCTGATCGAGGATCCCGGCGAGCGCCGGCATGACGCTCGCCACCGGCTCGCCCGCCGTGCTGTGCCCGACCAGGCCCGCCAGCGAGAGGCCGGGGTGGCCCAGGATCAAGCGGGTCAGCTCCGCCCCGGTGTAGCCGGTAGCGCCCACCACCACGACACGGATCACACTGGTCGCTCCGCTACGCGACGGCATCCCGACACCTGCGAACGGCAGCAG
>JAEZBP010000220.1 GCA_023427125.1 Pseudomonadota bacterium
GAGTAGGTGCAGGCGGGAGCGGAGCTCGCGCGGGTGGTGCGCGGCCGGGTGATCGCGGTCGGCGCCGGCCCGCTGCTCGCTCACCTCGAGGCCGCGTCGGTGCGCGAGGTCGAGAGCGGGGAGCTGAGCTCGCTCGAGGACGATCCGTGCGACGCGGTGCTGGTCGGCAGCCTCGGCGCCGCCGCGCCGCTCGAGCTGGCGAGGGCGCTCGCCCCACGACTGCGGGCGGGCGGCACCCTGACCTTCGCGGTGCCGACCACCCGCCCCGGCCTGAAGGGCGCGACCGGCTCGCTGCTCGGCCTCCTCCGTCGGAGGAAGCCGGTGCTGCTCGAGGACCTCTGCGAGGCGCTGCTCGTCGCCGGCCTCCACGAGCTCGACGCCCGTGAGCTCGACGGCCCGACCGGCATCAGCCTCGTCACCGCCAGCAAGCGCTGAGTTGGCTGGGCGCTGAGTTGCTGTGCGCGCGCTGCGCGAGCGCGCTTCGCGAGCGCGCGCCAAACAAACTCAATACTCGACGTAGGTCTGCTCGATGAGCGAGGTGCCGTCGGCGCGCGGCGTGATGATCGTGTAGTGCGCGACGCCTCCCTCCGGCGCGGCGCCGACCGAGCCGACGTTGATGACCCGCTGGCCGTCGAGGTCGCGCTGGAAGGGGACGTGCGTCGCGCCGCAGACGACGATGTCCGCCGGATCGCCGGCGAGGAGGGCGAGCAGCTCGTCGTCCTCCATGTCGTGCGACATCTCCTGCATCGAGTCGGCGGGGGAGCCGTGTACGACGACGATCTCGCTTCCGTCGACCAACGGGATGCGCCGCTCGACCGGCAGCCTCTCGAGGAACTTCAGCGCGACCTCGCCGAGCGCCGCTCGCGTCTCGGCGAAGCGCGCGGCGAGCTCCCGCTGCGCATCGTCCTCCGGGCGCAGGCTGTCGGGCCGCACCTGGATCAGCGCGTCGTCGCTCGGCCCGCGGATGCACTTCGCGTTCACCTGCGAGAGGCGCTTGAAGACCTCGACCGGCTGCTCGCCGCCGCGCCGCAGATCGCCGGCCCCGTAGATGTCGGTGATCGCCGCCCGCGCGAGCTCCTCGAGCACCGCCTCGAGGGCCGGCAGGTTGCCGTGGATGTCCGACAGGAACGCCATCGGGGCGGACGCGGGGCGAGGGCGCTCGTTCATGTCGCGGGATGTAGCGCGCGCCCTCGAGGTGCGCTTGCGATCACCACTTGCCCTGCACGCGCTTGATGAAGTCGTAGGGATAGCCGAGCGGCGGCGCGCTCACCTCGTCGAGCCGCGCGACGGCCTGCGGAGAGAGCCTCAGCTGCGCGGCCCTCGCGTTGTCCTCGAGCTGCGCGAGCGTGCGCGCGCCGAAGATCACGCTGCTCACCGTGGGCTTCGAGAGCAGCCACGCGAGCGCGACCTGCGAGGGCGTCGCCTCGGCCTCCCTCGCGACGCTCTCGAGCACGTCGAGCGTGGCCCAGCAGCGATCGTCGTCGTAGCGCTCGAGGGTGTCCTTCCAGCTCGCGAGGCGCGCGCCCTCGGGCGGGGGCTGCCCGCGCTTGTACTTCCCGCTCAAGAACCCCGAGGCGAGCGGCGACCACGGGAGGATGCCCAGGCCGTGGCGCTCAGAGAGCGGGACGTGCTCGCGCTCGAGGTCGCGCACCACGAGCGAATACTGCGCTTGCAGCGAGACGAAGCGCTCGAGCCTTCGGGCGTCGCTGATCCAGAGGCTCTCGACCAGGCGGTACGCCGCGTAGTTGCTGCAGCCGAGGTAGAGGACCTTCCCCTGGCGCACGAGATCGTCGAGCGCCCGCAGGATCTCCTCCTCGGGGACGTCGAGGTCCTGCATGTGGATCTGGTAGAGGTCGATGCGATCGGTCTTCAGGCGGCGCAGCGAGTCCTCCGCGGCCCGCATGATCCGATAGCGCGCCGCGCCGCTGCCGTTCGGCCCCTTCTGCATGCGGAAGCGGAACTTCGTCGCGAGCACGAGCTCGTCACGCCGCTTGTCCGTCTCGAGCCACTCGCCGATCACCCGCTCGCTCAGCCCGTCCTGCCCGTAGACGTCGGCGGTGTCGACGAAATTGATCCCGAGCTCGAGCGCGCGGTTCAAGATCGCCTTGGCGGTGCCCGTGTCCGAGCCGACCCCGTGCATGAACGACTTCTCGTCGGCCTCGCCGAACGTCATCGCGCCGAGGCAGAGCGGCGAGACCTTCACGCCGCTCGTCCCGAGTCTCCGGTAGTCCATCCTGTCCTCCCTCATGGGCCTGTGATCGTTGCGACCGAGCCCGCTCGAAGGCATACCGCGCTTGGTGCGCCGCATCACCCTCCGGCCCGTCGCGATCATGTTGGTCGCTCCGCTGCGTGACGGCATCCCGACACCTGCAAACGGCGGCAGGCGTCGGCCTACCGTCACTTCGCTTTGCTCCGTGGTCGCAAGCCTCGCGGCGCTGAGCCTCTCGAGCGCCTGCGCGGTCGAGAACCCGGCCTACCTCGAGGACACCACGGGCGCGGAGGTCGGGTGGAGCTGCGACACCGGGCGCTGCGGCGTCGTGCACGAGAGCTTCAGCCCGCCGGTCCCGGCCGGCTGCGGAGACGACACCGAGCTCCTGGTGGGCGCCGGCGGGATCGCGATCCTGTGCGCGGTGAGCCGCGACGCCGAGGGCGCGGACCTCGTGCACGAGCGCAGCTGCCGCCCGCTCGCCTGCTTCGACGAGCTCGACTGCCCGCAGTGGGACGCCCGCTCCTACATCTGCGCCGAGGGCATCTGCCAGAGCGAGCTCGCGCTCGACCGCGTGGACCTCGCGGCGCTCTGCCTCTTCGACGTGCCGCGCCACGCGAGCTGCGCCGAGGCCGACGCGGACGCCGAGGTCGATCGGCGCATGGCGCTCGTCGACGAGGCGTGCGCCGAGGGCTGCACGCACGTGCCCGCCGGGTGCCTCTCGCCATGAGCGAGGAGCGAGGCCGCTCGCAGGTGTCGGGATGCCGTCACGCAGCGGAGTGACCCCTATGATCAGCGAGGGCCTTCCGCCGCGCGTCGCCTGGCTCCCGCTGATCGGCTCGCTGCTCATCGGCGGCGCCGTCGCCCTCTTCATCGCGCTTCGCGAAGATCCTCCGGGGTGGCTGGCGCTCGGGCCGCTCGTCGCCGCGCTCCTCTACGTCCTCGCGACGCGCCGGGATCGCCGCCGGCGTCGGCTCGCGCGCGAGGCCTTCCCCGAGGCGTGGCGCGCGGTGCTCGAGGGAGAGGTCGGCTTCTATCGCGAGCTCTCGGATCGCGAGAAGCGCCGCTTCGAGCGCGAGGTGCGCTTCTTCCTCGACGAGCAGCTCGTGACGGGACCGCGGGGCGCGGCGATCGACGACGAGCTGCGGGTGCTCGTCGCGGCCAGCGCCGTCGTCCTGATCTTCGGGAGGCCCGGCTACCGCTATCCGCGCCTGCGCGACGTCGTCGTGTACGAGGGCGCGTTCGACGAGGACTACGAGGTGCACCCGAGCGGCGACATCCTCGGCATGGTGCACGCGCAGGGGCCGATCCTCTTCAGCGCGCGCAGCCTGCGCGCGGGCTTCCGCGGCGAGCACGACGGGCACAACGTCGGCTACCACGAGCTGGCGCACGTGCTCGACTTCGACTCGGGCCGCGCCGACGGAGTGCCGGGCTTCATGCCGTGGGCCGCGGTGCGCCCCTGGGTGGCGCGCATGCACACCGAGATGGCGAAGGCCGAGAAGGGCCGCTCGATCCTCCGGCGCTACGCGGCCACCAACGAGGCCGAGCTCTTCGCGGTCGCGACGGAGATGTTCTTCGAGCGCCCGGCGCAGATGAAGGAGAAGCACCCCGACCTCTACGCCTTGCTCCGCCAGGCCTACGGCCAAGACCCTGCCGCCGAGAGGTCCTCGTGAGAGGCGGCTGGCTGGTCGCGACACGCAGGAGCCGCTATGAAGCCGCCTTCGTGCGGCGCGCTCTCTTCGGACATTTCTGGACCCTGCGGCCTCACCTGGCCCACGCGGTGCGGCCCATGCCGGGCCCGCGGGACGAGCCGTGGGACGCCACCGTGCTCGATCCGGATCTCGGTGCGCTGCGCCTCACCGGCTGGCTCCGGGAGCGCCTCGGCTCCGACGCCTGCGTGGTGTTGATCCACGGCCTCGGCGGCAGCGTCGACAGCCGCTACGTGATCGAGTGCGCGCGGGCCGCCGACGCGGCCGGCCTCTCCTACCTGCGCCTCAACCTGCGCGGCGCCGATCGCAGCGGCGAGGACCTCTACCACGCGGGCCTGACCGCAGACCTGCGCGCCGCGCTGGCGAGCCCCGCGCTCGCGCACTTTCCACGGATCTACGTGGTCGGCTTCTCGCTCGGCGGCCACATCGCGCTCCGCTGGGCGGCCGAGCCGGAGCGCGATCCGCGGGTGCGCGCGGTCGCGTCGGTGTGCGCCCCGCTCGACCTCGCGGTGAGCGCGCGGCTCATCCAGCGCCCCCTCGGCCGGCCCTATCAATGGCACGTCCTGCGCGGCCTGAAGGCGATGTACTGGGCGTCGTCGGCGCGCCGCGAGATGCCGATCCCGGCGAGCGAGGCGCTCGCGATCAAGACGGTCGTCGAGTGGGACGAGCGCATCATCGCGCCGCGCTTCGGCTTCCCGAGCCGCCATGTGTATTACGATCGGATGAGCGCCGGCCCGGTGCTCGCCGGCCTCGAGCTGCCGACGCTCTTCGTCGCGGCGGAGGCCGACCCGATGGTCACCGCCGAGCAGCTGCGCCCCTGGCTCGCCGACGCCTCGAGCGCCGTCTCGGTTGCGTGGACCGAGCGGGGAGGCCACGTCGGCTTCCCCGACGACCTCGACCTCGGCCTCGGGGATGTCGGGCCCTTCGAGCCGCAGATCGTCCGCTGGCTGCTGCGCCACAGATAGTTGGCTGGAGGGGCTGTGGGCCAGCCC